>NZ_JBCPGE010000077.1:0-12489 GCF_040914025.1 Ruminococcus sp. RTP21484sp1_RTP21281st1_A8_RTP21281_210402 | reverse complement strand
ACTTACTACAGCGGAGATTTCGTTTTGCTTTAGTTCTTTAAGCAGACGCTTTGGTTCGATGCCGATCTGGATCATTCTGGTACCGGCTTCGTTCCATGTAATGGCATACATCAGTTCCTTTCCTTCAGCGGTATTCGGAGTAACATCCTGACACATGGTAAGCTTTTTATCTGTAAGCATAGGCTTAAAATATTCCATCTGCTCTCCGGAGTCAAAACTGAAGCCATAGTATTTAGGCAAAGTACCACTGTAGATATATCCGTTTTTATCAAACAGATGAATTTCGTCTACTAATATCAAATCTGCTATTTTCTGCAATTCTTCTACATCATATTCCACCTGTGGTTTTGCATCTATAATATAGGATACAGCCTTTGCTCTTACTATATAATCGTCCTTTAGCGATTCGATGAGTCCATTTTCACTATCATCATTTTTATTGAGCACGGTGATAACACGATCCAGCAGTACTTTTGACATCCTGTATGTATTACTGTCATTGACATACTTTAAAATTCCGGCTTCAAGCAATAATGCAATCGCAATGGTTGCAAACGCTAAAAAAACAAGCTTTTTTTTCTTCATAAATATATTTTATCATAATTTCCATATGTAAACCATACATAATTTGCATGAATTTTCTCCGAAATTACCGTTCGGTTACTGTTCACTCCGTTCACAGTAACGCGCTTCGCGATGCACAGAAATCATGCATTCGCATGATTTCGCGCCGCAATTCTCGGGTTTTCTGTGAACTTTGTTCACAAAAAACGCCTCGCGGAATGCTACCAGTGAACAGTAACACCGTTCGTTACTGCTCACTCCATTCACAGTAATGCGCTTTGCGATGCACAAAAAGACGAACCTTCTTGTGACAAGCACAAGAAGTAGCGTTCACAACCTGGCCGGCAACTCATAAGATTTTTTTGTTATGTAAACCAATCATACTCGCCTAATTGCCTTTCAAAAACTGTTAAATATGATACCTTCTTATTGTCACGAGCAAAAAAATTACCTCATCTCGTGCGCATAATTCCCCCATATTTTCACATACTATCCATACACTACAAAATATGGAAACCCACAAAACAAACAAGCTCTATAGTGTGTTTAAAAAAGTCAATTGTTTCCCACAATTGCATCATAAAGTACAGGAGGAACAGATAAATGAAAGCCACAGGAATCGTAAGAAGAATAGATGATCTGGGCCGGGTGGTCATCCCAAAAGAAATCCGTCGGACCCTGCGAATCAAAGAAGGTACCCCACTTGAAATTTTCACCGACCGTGAAGGTGAAATCATTCTGAAAAAATACTCCCCAATCGGAGAGCTTAGCCTTTTTGCAAAAGAATACGCCGAGTCCCTCTCCCATTCCACCGGCATGCTTTCCTGCATCACCGACCACGACCAGGTAGTAGCTGCTGCCGGTCCGGGAAGTAAGGAATTCATTGGAAAATTGATCAGCAGCCAGCTGGAAGCTGTTATCAATGACAGAGAAGCCAAATGTCTTAGTGCCAAAGACCGTGGCAAAGTCCCTGTGGTGGATGAACAGCCAGCTCCATCCACATCCCAGGTCATCCAGCCCATCATAGCCGCCGGAGATGCTATTGGCAGTGTCATCCTCATGGGAAAAACCGACAAAGACATTCCCGGTGCCAGCGAAAAGCTTCTGGCGCAGACTGCTGCCGGGTTTCTTGGACGGCAGATGGAACAATAATTTTGTTATCGCTGCAGTCAACGTCTCGATAGAGCCTGTTTGAAAAATCATTCCCGCAATCTGCCAGTGAACAGAAACTAAAAAACTGCTGTATCCATTTAGCCCCTCTTCAAAGTCCATTAAATGGTACAGCAGTTTTCGAATTTATATACCTCAACAATCCTGTTCTGTTTTCTCTTCAGATACAGTGCTACCCTGCTTGCCCTGATCCCGCATCTTCTGCCTCTGCCTGGTAATATCAAAATACTCCGGCGAAATAATCCCACGGGCAACCAGTGCATCAAAAACCTCCTTCTGCGACCGCGTCATCACCATACCCACAGTTGAATTATAATCTGTAAGCACACATCCTGTCTTCTCGATCATCCAGAACAGTGCCGAATCATTCTCCGGGATCATCTTCCAAATCTCCTTCTCCGGATATGGCAAAAGCGCCATCATGGTCTGAAGATGGCCCTTCTCCTCAATCAATCTGTAATCCCCATCCGGCATAATGACTCCATCTGAGAAATTCGGAATCTGATCAGCTTTCTGCAAAAGCTCCTCTGTAATCTTCACCACAAGTTACCCCCTGTAAATTATTTTTTAACGGACATGTCGCCTGTCGGCGACATCACCATATATGAAAGTCAGCTGTTCCGCGCCTATGGCGCTCCCACAGCTGCCGACATCATTTATTTTTCACAGCACCGCACATGTTTTCCCCTATTATACCATGCCGCTTATATAAGTGCCACCAATTTAAATTTTCTCATTTTCATGAATTAATGAATAACCTCCAATTTTCTGGACACCCTATAAATACAGACAGGTACAACAGCTGTGAACAGAATGTATGTAGAGGTGAAAAGAATATGAGGAAAAACAGAACAGCAAAATTTATTTTCAACGGCGCTCTCCTTGCAGTTATGGCAGTTCTCGGAGTGACCGCTTACCAGGTTGCAAACAAACCAGAACATATTCAGGAAGTGCTTCCATTGGAAAGCACCAAGGAAAATGACACTGCCAAAGCAGATGGAGCCAACTCAACTGATGATTCGTCCCTTGCAGAAGCAGGTACTAACATGGTAGAAGCAGATCTGGACGGAATTTCCGATACCGGAATCCTAGACAGTGAGTCTTTGATAAACGAATCAGATAATTCATCCGCAACAGACATGGCAAGCCTTGACAATACCGTGGACTTAACCAATTCTGCTGACATTAACGATACCGCTGATATTTCCAGCTCCTCTGACATTGGAGAAAGTACCAGCGTAAACGCCCAGATCTCCCTGCACAAAGGACCGGAAATCAACTTCTCGGAAGATACATTAATGGAGTGGCCGGTAAACGGACATGTTCTCATTGATTACAGCATGGATCAGAGTGTTTACTTCCCAACTCTGGATCAGTATAAACTGAGCCCTGCGATTTCCGTACAAGCAGTGGAAGGTGCCCCTGTAGTTTCCGCAGTAAACGGAACCGTATATTCGATTGAAAATAATGCCCAAACTGGCACTACCGTCACCATGGAGCTTGGAAACGGCTACCAGGCAATCTATGGTCAGCTTACTGATCTGGACGTTGCTGAAGGCGATACCGTCACCAAAGGTTCCATCATAGGCTATGTCGCAGCTCCTACCATTTATTACAGCGAAGAAGGCAGTAACCTGTACTTCGCCATGAAAAAAGACGGAGAACCAATCGACCCGATCACGTATCTGCCGTAAAAAAAATTCAGTCCATGAAATATCAACATTCACAAAAGTAAAAAAACAACGTATAATAAAGCAGGTGGGAAAATCCGCAGTCGGTACCTAAATCCTACCTGCTTTTTCCAGTCCTTCCAGGCAGCTAAGAGCCCGGAACCCGCCATGGTAGCCATTCTGACACGCTATAGTATTCTTTTGGACTGCAAATAATATACCAGCTTACCGATTGCTTTTTATAAAAATAAGGAGCATTGTCAGCCAGTTAACAGCATGACGATACTCCTTTACATAAATATTTATTTAATTCCTAAACGGACATGTCGCCTGTCGGCGACATCACCATATATGAAAGTCAGCTGTTCCGCACCTATAGCGCTCCCACAGCTGCCGACCGCATTCGTAATCCGGGCTATCACCCTACTTACTCATACGCTCTAGCCCGTCCGATATCCAATAATTCGCTCATGTAAGCATGGCTCATTCTTGGCTGCCGTCCGGGACTTTCATAGTAAAACATTAAGAACTTTCACCTTACAACCCAAAAAGGAGCCCCATGAATTACACCTACATCGTCCAGTGTGCCGACGGTACTCTTTACACCGGATGGACAAACTGTCTGGAAAAGCGCCTGAAAGCCCACAACAGCGGCAAAAACGGAGCCAAATACACCAAAACCAAACGTCCGGTAACCCTTGTCTACTACGAAGGCTACGCCACCAAAGAAGAAGCCATGAGCCGGGAATATGCAATCAAACAATTAACCCGGGCAAAAAAATTAGCCCTGATGGAATTTTAGAGGAGATCACAGTTCCTTCTAAATATTAAAAATTATTAAAAAACTTCGTCTAAAATATTTGTTACAGGTAACTTCATTACTAATATTTTACCTTACCATATCATCAAATCGGCATATTCGCCACAAAACAATACATCACAATAAAATGACACGCGCTTCCCAGCATAATAAATACGTGGAAAATCTCATGTGACCCAAAATTCTTATGTTTCGCATTAAAGATGGGAAGCTTCAATGCATAGATCACACCGCCAATCGTATAAATAATTCCCCCCGCCAGCAGCCAGCCAAATCCAGCCTTAGGCAATGCATGAATAATTGGCATGAACGCAAGCACACACAACCAGCCCATTCCAATATACAGCACAGAAGAAATCCATTTCGGACAAGTCACCCAGAATGCCTTAAATACAATTCCCAGAATTGCTGTCGCCCACACAAGTGCGCAAAGTATATATCCAATCTTGTTATGAAGAACAATCAGGCACACCGGCGTATAGCTTCCCGCGATCATTACAAAGATCATCATATGATCCAGCTTCTTCAGTCTGCGGTTCACCTTCGCCGTAGAATCAACGGAATGATAAAGAGTACTTGCCGCATAAAGCAGCATCATCGTAAGAATAAACACTCCCAGTGCCACAATATGAATATGATCGCTCCACTCTGACGAGCGAATCAATAAAGGCGCTGCTCCCACTGCTGCCAGAAGAAAAGCAATCCCATGTGTAATCGCACTTCCCGGATCTTTTAATTTAAATTTCATGATAGCACCTCCTAAAACTTTTCCAAAGTAACTTTTCCAGAAATCAGTCTGGTTCCTAGGTTTATAATGTTTCGCAAACTTTATCATGTAGTTTTAATTACTACATCATAAAGTATGTGTTATACTATAACACTTTTTTTGAAAAATGCAAGGGGTTTTACAAAACTTTTATAATAAAAGTAATTTTTTGACTTTCAGCAACATTTTTCACCTTCCCATCTCCATCACCACCTCAACCTCCATCTCCGGAAAATATGTCTCCAATATCTCCTCCCAGCTACTCCCTTTCTTCGCCATCTCATTCCCCCCATACTGGGAAAATCCAAGCCCATGTCCTTTTCCTTTACATAAAAAGCGTACCATTTTTCCTACTTTCTGCACGGAAAAATCTGCGGAAGCCAGATGCATGCCCTGTCGAAAAGTCTCACCCTCAAGCCAGTTTCCATCAGCTGTCAGCGCAGTCACATAACCGGCACTATCTCGCTTTTTGACCACCAGCTTCGCAGGAAGCTGACTGGCAGGCACATATGCACTGTTTACATAGCCTGGAGCCTCCCTGTCCTGACTGCTTTCCACTGATTTCAGATAGCCATATTCTGCACTGTGAAAAACTTCTGTCCCATCCCTGGTTTTACCGCTGCTGATCTCATGATACGGAACTAATTTCAGCTTTCCATTATATGTAAGAACCTGCCCGGCCGTTGCCTCTGCCGCTGCTCCATACTGCTGCAGCTTATCCACCGCACTCAGTAATTTCCAAACGCCTCCATATCCAACAACAAAACTCCTGCCACTATTTAATTCTGCTATTCGGAAGGATAACACCTCTTCATCTTCTGTCGCAGCTGTCATTTGCTCAACTCTTCTTTCCCTGTTTTTCCCTGCGATACTTTCACTTACTTCATCCAGAATTTCTCCTTCACTTTCCCCCTCCTCCAGCCGCCTGTACACCTCCGACCTTGCAATCACCGCCTGAGCTTTCACCGCTTCCTCCGCATAATCCCCTTTCATCTGTACCAGCAACATCAGCGGAACCATATCCTCCACCCCCGGAGAATGCAGTAAAAGTGCTTTATCCGCCCCATTCAAGGCGATTGTACACATATACGGCAATAATAAAATGAATGGAATAAACAGCCCTGAAGAATAAAAGCTCCGAAACCATTTTCTCATATATTTCCTGCACTTTGCCATTGCTTAAAAATAATCGGCATACCTGATGTTCCCGGTTTCAGGAATCTTTCTCGCTTTGCCGCATAAGCAACAGCTCTCCTGACTCTCTCATTTCTCCCTATTATATGCACAATTGCAAAAACTTATTAACCGTAGTATACTGTACCCATTATTGCGCAGACACGGTAACAAAGCGTGTAACTGCTAATTTTCAAAGTAAATATAACGGAGGTTTTTCATGACCGCACTCTTTCTTGCACCCCTATACATCCTGATCAATGCATACGTTGTCCGTTGGATGATACGATGGATGGGCGCCTGTCACAGACTTTTTCAGACAATGGCATTTCGCGCTTCCTTTATAGGAGTTTACATAATATTAGCAACAGCCCTGCTCACCGGCTTTCTCATCAAAAAGCCGGCCAACCTGCACCGTATTCTCAAGCATACAGGTAACTATTTTCTCGGAACTTTCATCTATATTCTGCTGGTAATCGCTGTCGTTGATTTTGGCCGTCTGATACTGAAATACATATTCCATGCCCCGTTTATCGGGCACCGCAGCACTTTCGTCATCACAGGCCTGATCTGCACCATACTGATCATCAGCCTCAGTGTTTACGGAATCCTTCATGTAACCCATGTGAAAACTACATCTTATGAGATAAACGTTGAAAAAACAGTTGACGACATGGATTCCCTGAAAATAGTCCTTCTCGCTGATACCCATTTCGGCTACAGCATGGGAACCGCCCAGGCAAAACGAATTGTGAAAAAGATTAATGCTGAAAATCCAGATGTAGTCTGTATCGCAGGTGATATTTTCGATAATGAATATGACGCCATTTCCAAACCAGATAAATTAAAAGAAATTTTAAAAGGAATTAAGTCCAAATATGGAGTTTACGCCTGCTGGGGCAATCACGACCTGAACGAACCAATCCTGGCAGGTTTCACCTTCAGCGGAACAGAAGATAACTACAATGATCCCAGAATGGAAGAATTTCTTACAGACGCAGGAATTCACCTGCTAGACGATGAATCTGTTCTGATTGACAACAAATTTTATATTGTCGGCCGCCGGGATGCCTCCCGATGCGAAAAAGTGGAAGGTTCCAGAGCCACTCCGGCCCAGCTTACCGAATCGCTGGACCAGAGAAAACCAATTATTTTCATTGACCATCAGCCAAAAGAATTAGACAAGACAGCAGCTGCCGGTGTTGACCTTGACCTTTGTGGTCACACCCATGACGGCCAGATTTTCCCCGGAAACCTGATTATCCATCTATTCTGGGAAAATTCCTGTGGCTACCTTCGAAAAGGAAATATGCACAACATTGTCACTTCCGGAGCCGGAATCTGGGGGCCGAACATGAGAGTCGGCACCAACAGCGAAATCTGTCCGATTACAGTTTATTTTAACAATTAATATAACTGTTCCGCAGATACTATACCGCGAGATGTTTTCGTGAACATAGTTCACAGTTACATTAAATCAACCGATTATGCCCCTACGGACTGCCTCTGCACACCCATCGTTCCATGCAAGGCAGTCCCTTCTCATGTGAAACATCCCGTATCCGATTTCCCCTTCTTCCTCGCAGCCCAGCCCTTTCCACTAAAGCCTGTCCACGCTTCACCACATCTATTCCTTCCAGCATCTTTCCCTGGAAAAATCTTCCCACTACACCTTTTTCATATATTCCATGAGCTTCATGCGCGCCCAGCTCCCAGCCAGTCACCACACTCAGCCATCCATTCATCCTTACAGCCAGTCCGCCGATTCCACCAATCAGTCCCTTTATTCCCTGCATACCCCGTCCATTTTCACCCATCACTCCCATGAAAAAGCAAGTCACCACAGTCATCACCATATTGAAACGTTCTTTCAAACTGAATTTATTTTCCCGGTTGAAATATTTTTTCAATAATCTCATAAAGGTCCTCCTTCTTGTCATGCCTGTCCAAAATCCAAAAGCTCATCACCGCCGCTGTCTCCTAATGCAATTAACTTTGTACCATTTCAGGCACTTTTTCTGCCTCCGGCAGACTGCACGGACAGCTAACAGCAAACAGCCGCCAGAATATGCCTGAAAAAATTCATCTGCGAACTGCGCACTTTTCATGATTGTGCAGGGTCTAGAGCATGTTTGAAAAAGGCTTTCTGCAAGATGTGCGTCACAATTTGTGGGAGATTTTGCCCGGATGAGGGCGCCGTAGCGGGCTACGGCAACCGAATTCGGGTGAAATATACCGCAAAGTGGGGCGTGCAGATTGCGGGAATGATTTTTCAAACAGGCTCTAGTAATATTTATGTCTGCCAATACAACCTATAGAACCATTTTTTATAAATTTTCCCTATTTCACCCCTTATTGACACACTTGTCCCCCACTGCTACAATAACCCTAACAACAACTTTTACCGCTTTCCCAAAGAAAGGAGCACCCTATGGCAAAAGAACAGATTGCAGTTGCAGAACTGATTACAAACATTATTCTGGGAAAAACGGACGGAGCCAGCCGGGTAGATTTCTTCCCGCAAAAGCCTAAATTTCCATTTGACAAACCATACGAGCAGCCATTTCCCCGCGCCACGCCGGAGAGCCAGGTTATTTCCTCTGACATGCTGGCCGACCTGCTGCGGGATCTGGACACTTCACACTATACAGACATGCACCATTTCATGGTTCTCCGAAATGGAAAGGTCGTTTGCGAGGCCAATTTCGCCCCCTACCGCAGCCGGATCTGGCACGTGACCCATTCCATGTGCAAAAGCATCACCGGCATGGCAATTGGTCTTCTGGTTGAGGAAGGCAAGCTTTCCCTGGATGAGAACATTTACGACATTTTCCAGAAGAACCTGAACACCTTTAACAAGATTTTCCGCCCTAAAGTCACTGTAGAAAATCTTCTCACAATGACCAGCGGTGTCACTTTCAATGAATCGGGGATCGTCTCTGGAAACGACTGGCTCACCAGCTACCTGAATTCTTCCATCACTGGCACCCCCGGGAAAAATTTCCAGTACAACAGCCTGAATACCTACGTTCTGTCCGCCATCGTCACGGAACGCACCGGCCAGTCACTTACCGAATACCTGGAACCGCGGCTTTTCGCTCCCCTTGGAATCACCCGCTATTTCTGGGAAACCTGCCCTAAGGGCATTACCAAAGGCGGCTGGGGACTTTTCCTCTGCACTGAGGACATGGCTAAATTAGGTCAGCTTTATCTTCAGAAGGGTAAATGGAACGATCAGCAGATTATCCCGGAATTCTGGGTTGAAGTCTCCACCGCCAAGCATAAGGAGAGCATTGAAGGTACTTTCGGCTATGGCTACCAGCTGTGGATGGAAGCCCGCCCAGGCAGCTTTGAATTCAATGGAATGCTTGGTCAGAATGTAATCGTTTACCCTGACATGAACATGGTTGTAGTCACAAACGCTGGAAATAACGAACTTTTCCAGAACTGCGTCATGCTGAACATTATCCGCAAGCATTTTCCGCGCAACTTTCATCCTGCAGATATTCTGCCTGAAAACCCATGTGCCCAGACACTCCTGAACCGCCTGACTGCCGAGCTTGAAAACGGCACTCACGCGCCTCAGACACTTCCAGCCCTCCGAAAAGGCGGCTGGAGAAAAAATCCATCTGGGCTCCGCCACAGTACTAACGCAAGACCGAATATCTGGAATTACATGAAGGGACTTCCTGAACCGAATCCTTACCAGTTCACCCAACAGCTTAATGGCAAAATTTTTGAACTTTCTCCACAGAGCATTGGTCTTTTCCCGCTGTTTATCCAGATTTTCCACAATAATATGACAGAAGGTGTGCAAAAGATTTCATTCGCCTGTGAAAAAGGCAATTTCTCCGTAAACTTTATGGAATCCGGCGAATGGCACAGCATCCCGACAGGACTTGGAAAATTCAAAGAATCCTGGCTTACCCTCCACGAGGAAAGCTATCTGATTGCAGCCTCCGGAGATTTCACTACAGATGAAAACGGAACCGCCGTCCTGAAGCTGGACTTCACCTTCCTTGAAGAATGTGTTCGAAGAAAAATCAACATTTTCTTCTTGCCCGAAGATGAAATTCTCATCCGCTGGTACGAAACACCAGGCAAAGGCATGATCATGGAAGGTCTGGAATCCATCACCGAAGAAATCTCCAACAACTTTCTCTATGGAGCCTTCAAGGGCACAGGCGGCCTGGAGCTCCTTCACAGGGTAATGGAACAGACTATTGAACCGGTTTCGCATGGGTATCTGGTGACACCCGCTGAAGAGGCTCCGGAACAGGGATCAGTTTCATCCTTAAATGAATCAGATTGCGGAGAACTCTCATCAGAACCCAGTGAAATAACGACCACTTCCTATTCTACAGAAAGTTTGTAATGCACCATATATCGCACTTTAATAGCAAGAAAATTTTTACGACCAAATATGCGGTCAATCAGGAGGTACCCCATGATTTCCCAGGAAAAACGCTTAATCATCACCTTTCGCTGCACCACCGACGCCATCGCCATGGAGAAATCCTGCAAAGCCACTGGTGCTCCAGGAAGACTGATTCCGGTTCCAAGAAGTATCTCTGCCAGCTGCGGACTTTCCTGGTGTGCGCCCCCCACAAGCCGCACTGCCCTTGAGAAACTACTTCAGGAGCAAGACCTGGATCCTGAGGGCATATATGAGTGTATAATTTAATTATTAAACAGGCTCTAATGCAGTACGAATTAATTTTCAGCATTACTCACGCAACATATTAAAAATTTACTGTGTCAGAGTATCCATTACTTAATATTTGCTGTATTATAGAGTCTGTTGAAAAATGTCAATTAAAAAAATACAATATAGATAGTAGGAGGAATTACACATGGAAACCAAAACATTTGACGCAAGAGGAATGGCCTGCCCACTCCCAGTTGTAAACGCAAAGAAAGAATCCGAAGAAATGACAAATGGCGGTACCCTTATCATTCTCGTTGACAATGAAATTGCCGTCCAGAACCTTACCAAATTTGGCAACAGCAAAGGCTTTACAGTCTCTTCTGAGAAAAAAGCAGAGAAAGATTTCACCGTAACCTTCCAGATTCCGGAAAACAGCACAACCTCAACACCAGCAGCTGAATCCGCCGCTCCCGCCTGCACACCGGATTCCAAGAAACATGGTCTTGTAGCCGTCCTTTCCGCCAATACCATGGGAAATGGTGAAGAACAGCTTGGAAAGATTCTTATGAAATCCTTCATTTTCGCTCTCACCAAACAGGATCAGCTCCCAGAGATCATTCTGTGCTACAACTCCGGAGCATCCCTTACTTGCGAAGACTCCGATTCCCTGGAAGATCTGAAATCTCTGGAAGCCGAGGGCGTAAAGATTCTCACCTGCGGTACCTGCCTTGATTTCTATGGTTTAAAAGAAAAACTGGCAGTTGGTGGCGTTACTAATATGTACGAAATTGTAGAAATTATGGAAAGCGCAGGAACTATCGTGCGCCCATAATAATTACTGTTTACTCCGTTCACAAAAATACCTTACAGAACATTACCAGTGAACAATAAACCTATAATTCTCTAAATAACTTCTAAATAATGAAAATCCACGCTTTAAAATCACTAATTTTCTCAGTAAGCAAATTTCTGGCCTTAAGAAAATTTCAAAATTAAAGCGTGGATTTTTCCTATTATTTGAGACATATCTGATTTGAGACATATCTGAGACATCTTATTAAGATATAAATGGGACATATGCTTGTGATTAATTAGAGTTATTTGAGAAGTATAAGAAAATATAAAAAACCGGAAACTCTCATAAATAAAAATTTCCGGCATTCTATGAAGTGAAGCATCGGGGATTCGAACCCCGGACAACTTGATTAAAAGTCAAGTGCTCTACCAACTGAGCTAATGCTCCATATTAAATTTGTCATATATTTCACATCTTAAACGCCAAGTTTTTTTCTAAACAACCTTCGGCATTTAAAATGCCCAGAGCCGGAATCGAACCAGCGACACGAGGATTTTCAGTCCTCTGCTCTACCAACTGAGCTATCTGGGCATAAGTAGCGGGAATAGGATTTGAACCTATGACCTTCGGGTTATGAGCCCGACGAGCTTCCAGACTGCTCCATCCCGCGATATATTCTTTTAAAACCAAAAGCCGATGATCGGACTCGAACCGATAACCTGCTGATTACAAATCAGCTGCTCTGCCAATTGAGCCACATCGGCACGTAACCACTGGCTACAACAGATGAATTATATTCATCAAATGGATGGAGAAGGATTCGAACCTTCGAAGGCATCGCCAGCAGATTTACAGTCTGTCCCCTTTGGCCACTCGGGAATC
>NZ_JBCPGE010000076.1:0-13041 GCF_040914025.1 Ruminococcus sp. RTP21484sp1_RTP21281st1_A8_RTP21281_210402 | reverse complement strand
TAAGTTCAGTCGATTGTCAACAGTTAATTTGAATTTTCTGAAAACTATTTTATTTTTCAGTATTTCAGAAGCAATTCTTTGCGACAGCTTGTTTACTATACCACTGCCGTAAGGAATCGTCAAGCACTTTTTACAAAAAAATTTATATTTTTTTATAACATTATTTTCAAGATCCTTTTTCTTCAATCATTGACTTTCGCCCTCAGACATGATAGCGTCAATACATATAACAAATTCATTATTTTATACCCTTTCCCCAGTTTGGAGGTTTCTATGTATCAACAGCAATCACCAGCATTAAAAGAAACAAATCCTCATGGCTCCCAGGCTTTTCCCTGTGCTTTTTACCGTTTAAAACTAAGCGGACACGGAATCCTGGTCAAGCACCATTGGCACGAGGAGGTCGAGATTATTTACTTTCCCGGTGGAACCTTCACCTTAGATATTAATATGGAAACATTTGATGTATCTTCAGAATGTTTTTATTTTATTAATCCCGGCGAACTGCACAGCATACGTGCACGCTCAAAAGAAGTCTCCATGGAATACGCTGTCGTTTTCCAACCGGAACTGCTCTGCTCTCCTTTTTACGATACGGTTCAGACTCAGCTTGTCCAGCCATTGCAAAACGGACGTCTGATTTTTCCAAGATGTATTTCTGCAAACCATCCTGTTTTTCCTATTATAAAGGAGCAGTTCCAGAACATCACTAACGCATTTTACCGCTGCAGCTTTTCTGAACAATTGGAAGAGCTTCATGATTCCTTACATATAAATTTATTCCGCGCTTCTGGAAATGCCATTGTCGGCCTGGCAGATCAGCTTCTGATCAAGGCTTCCCTGTTAAATATTTTTGCAGATTTTTCCAATCGCCAGCTTTTTTCCCAGACTGAAAAATCTGATGACCACAGGGTCGAGACCATAAAAACCACAATCACTTACATCCGCGACCATTACCAGGAAAAAATTTATATCCGCGATCTGGCATCCCTGATCGGACTCAATGAGCAATACTTTTGCCGTTTTTTTAAAAAAGCAATCGGCATGTCTCCCATAGAATACCTGAATGAATATCGCATCCGCCAGGCAGTACGTTTATTAAAAGACAGCAGTCTTCCAGTGACCGAGATATGTCTGGACTGTGGTTATAACAATATGGGGAATTTTCTCAGAGAATTTCGCAAATATACAGGAACCACACCTCTGCAATATCGGAAACACAGCCAGGGGATTGAGAATCCTTCCTTATAAAACACGCTTGCCCCCCTATGTACGAAATGATTTTCCAAACAATCTCTGGTCAAAATTTCGTATTTTTTAATCAAATTAAGGGAAGTATTTTCTTTTTCATGTATGTATAATGTACTTAGTTCAAAGATAATCATTATATATAAGGAGACATAAATGAATAGCACGAAAAAAAAATGGTGGCAGGATAAAGTAGCCTATCAGATTTATCCGAAAAGCTTTTATGACACAAACGGTGATGGAATCGGCGATCTGCCGGGAATTATTGAGAAACTGGATTATTTAAAGGAGCTGGGGGTTGACATTGTCTGGCTTTCCCCCTGCTATCGCTCCCCTCTTGCCGACCAGGGATACGATATTTCCGATTATTACGACATTGACCCGCGATTCGGAACTATGGAGGATATGGACCGCCTTATCGCAGAAGCAAAGAAGCGGGACATGTATATTGTCATGGATCTGGTTGTAAACCACTGCTCTGATGAGCACGAATGGTTTAAAAAAGCCTGTAAAGATCCGGATGGAAAATACGGCCGTTTCTTCTATTTAAGAGACAAAGAAGATGGTAAGCTTCCTACTAACTGGCGCTCCTATTTCGGAGGTTCGGTATGGGAGGATCTGCCTGGCACCAACAAACAGTACCTTCATGTTTTTCATAAAAAGCAGCCTGACCTGAACTGGGAAAATCCAGAGCTCCGTGAGGAAGTATATAAAAATATTAACTGGTGGCTGGACAAGGGTCTTGGCGGTTTCCGCATTGATGCTATCATTAATATCAAAAAAGCTCTTCCTATGCATGATTATGAGCCTGATCGTGAGGACGGACTCTGCAGCATCAATAAAATGCTGGAGGAAGCTACCGGAATCGGAGAATTTCTTGGAGAAATGCGTGACCGCACCTTCAAGCCTCACGATGCTTTTTCCGTAGGTGAGGTTTTCAACGCAAAAGACGAAGAGCTCCCGGATTTTATTGGAAACAATGGTTATTTTTCTTCTATGTTCGACTTTAACGAAACCATTTTCGGAGGTTCTGAAAAAGGCTGGTACGATTGCAAAGAAATCACACCTGACGACTACAAGCGCTGCTGTTTTGAGACACAGGCCAAAATGGGGGATTTCGGATTCGTTTCCAATATTATCGAGAATCATGACGAACCTCGCGGTGTCAGTCACTATATTCCAGAAGGTGATTGCTGTGACACAAGCAAAAAAATGCTGGCAGCATTGAATTTCATGCTTCGTGGACTTCCCTTTATTTATCAGGGACAGGAGCTTGGCATGGAAAATATCCCGTTCAAATCAATTGACGAGGTAGATGATATTTCAACTCTGGATGAATATAAAGTTGCACTTGACGCCGGACTTACCCCGGAAGCAGCTTTGAAAGCTGTTGCCCGCCGCAGCCGCGACAATGCCCGTACCCCCATGCAGTGGACTGGTGAGGAAAATGCCGGATTTACAGCTGGTACACCGTGGCTTCGGGTAAATTCCAATTATACCGCAATTAATGTGGAAAAAGAGACGATTGATCCAAATTCCGTACTTAATTTCTATAAGAAACTGATCGCTCTTCGCAAGGATCCGGAATATAAAGAAACCGTTGTGTATGGTGCTCTGGAGCCCTTTATGGAAGACCGGCATAATTTAATGGCATACTACCGTAAAGGAGATAAAACTTTACTTGTGGTTGGCAATTATCAGTGGGATGAGCAGGAAATTACACTTCCATCAGAATGCAAAAAGGTGCTGATCAATAACTACCCGGATATGGTTCTGGATGGAAATTCAGTTAAGCTGCATGGATATCAGGTGCTGGTTGTGGAGTTAGCGTAAACGATTTTCACGCTTGGTATTTATTGTATTCCAACACCTTATTGACAATTTTTCCCATTATTACTATAATAACAAAAGAACAGGGGAGCTTGTACACAGGCTGAGAGGAAATTGTGAATTTCGACCCTATTACCTGATGCGGATAATGCCGCCGTAGGAAGTCATCATGGGTTTGATTTTTTTCGGAGACACCTCATTGGGGTGTCTCTTTTTTCATATGGCAGCAATGCAGCGTTCGGCTGGGGGCACCACTTTCGGACGCTATATAAAATTAATGCATACATAACAACAGTGCCGGTTTGTAAAAAGATTTTTTCACGTTATAACTCATAACTCGTGGAAACTGCTTCAAACAAGGCCAAGAGAAAGGAAGAAAATTATGAGAACAGCATTAACAATCGCTGGAAGTGACTCCAGCGGAGGCGCCGGTATCCAGGCTGATATCAAGACAATGATCAGCAATGGAGTATATGCCATGAGTGCGATTACCGCACTTACCGCACAGAATACTACCGGTGTAACAGGTATTATGGAAGCAACGCCAGAATTTCTGGCCGACCAGCTGGATAATATTTTTACAGATATTTATCCGGATGCAGTGAAGATTGGAATGGTATCTTCCAGCGCATTGATTGAAACCATTGCGAAAAAACTTCGCCAGTATGAAGCAAAGAACATTGTAGTAGACCCGGTTATGGTCGCTACAAGCGGAGCCAAGCTGATCAATGATGAAGCCATTGAAGCCCTTAAAAGTCAGCTTCTTCCAATGGCCACAGTCCTGACACCGAATATTCCGGAGGCAGAGGTTCTGTCCGGAATGAAAATAGAAACTGCCGAGGATATGATCAAAGCCGCTGCTGCCATCGGGGAGAAATACAGCTGTGCAGTGCTTTGCAAGGGTGGTCATCAGCTGAATGACGCTAATGACCTTCTGTGGCGCAAAGGCGATTACAAATGGTTCCAGGGAAAGCGGATCAACAATCCAAACACTCACGGAACAGGATGTACCTTATCCAGTGCCATTGCTTCTAATCTGGCAAAGGGATTTGACCTGGATACTTCCGTGGAGAGGGCAAAGAAATATATTTCCGGAGCACTTGCTGCTATGCTGGATCTTGGAAAAGGCAGTGGTCCTATGGATCACGGATTTGCAATAAAAAATGAATTCACACTGTCACATGACGAGATTACGGCAGAAGCCGCTGATAAGGAGGCAAAATAACATGACTGAAAAACGTACTTCCATTTTTGAAAACGGCCTGATCTGGTTTGGCGCTGGTGTTTCCCTGGCGGAAATCCTCACCGGAACCTATTTTGCCTCACTTGGCTTTGGAAAAGGTCTTCTTGCCATTATCATCGGACATATTATTGGCTGTACCATGCTTTTCCTCGCCGGAGTGATCGGCGGAAAAACACGCCGCAGTGCAATGGAAACCGTAAAAATGAGCTTTGGGGAAAAGGGCGGGATTTTCTTCTCCTTCCTGAATGTACTTCAGCTGGTTGGCTGGACTGCTATTATGATCTACGACGGAGCTCTGGCCGCAAACGGTGTGTTACATACCGGAAGCTGGGTATGGTGTCTGGTAATCGGTGCACTGATCGTACTGTGGATTTTTATCGGCATCACAAACCTTGGAAAAATCAACACCATCGCTATGGCAGCACTTTTTATCCTTACACTGGTACTCTGCAAGCTCATCTTCTTTGATGGCGGGACTGCACTTGCCATTGGCGAGGAAGCCATGTCCTTTGGTGCTGCGGTTGAGCTTTCTGTTGCAATGCCACTGTCCTGGCTGCCGCTGATCAGTGATTATACCCGCGAGGCGAAGGAGCCAGTGAAAGCAACTGCTGTAAGCTCTATTGTTTACGGTCTTGTAAGCTGCTGGATGTATGTAATCGGTATGGGTGCAGCGATTTATACCGGTGAATCCGACATTGCTCAGATTATGGTGAAAGCCGGACTGGGAATTGCAGGCCTTCTGATCATTGTATTTTCCACTGTTACCACCACATTCCTGGATGCTTACTCCGCCGGAATTTCATCTGAATCTGTATTTTCCAAAATTAATGGAAAATATGCCGCAATTGCCGTAACCATCATCGGAACAATTGCTGCAATTGTATATCCAATGGACAACATTACCGATTTCCTGTATCTCATCGGTTCTGTATTTGCACCGATGATTGCCATTCAGATTGCCGATTTCTTCCTTCTGAAGCGTGCTGACAGCCTGGGCGAAGCGGTTGACATAACAAATGCGGTAATCTGGGTGATCGGATTTGTGCTGTACCGAATTTTAATGAGAATTGATATTCCTGTGGGAAATACACTGCCAGATATGGTGGTTACCATTCTCATTTGTATGATCGTGCGAAATGTTTTAAAGAGTAAAAAATAGACTTTCACTTTAGAGTGTATTGGATAAAAGGCTTTCTGCAAGATGTGCTTCGCAATTTGCAGGAATGATTTTTCAAACACGCTCTAGCTTTCGTATAAACACTACTCGGTTCAGGAAAGTGCCAGAGATGGGCTTTCTTATAAATCCAAAAAGGGGCTGCCATTTCCCGGCAGTCCCTTTCTGTTTATTTCTGTTTATTTCTGTTTATTTCTTTTTATATCTGCTTATATCTGTTTATTCTTCAGTTTCTTCCAGCGTTACTTCCACAACCGTATCCCGATCATCCGGAAGCGGGTAGCTGTCGCAGGTGTCAGCGTTGAGGAAGAAGAACTGATTCTGGGAGTATTCCTTCAGGTTCCAGTAATCCGTAAGCTTTACCTCGGAATTGTCGGAAAGACGGCGGAGTTTTTTGATCTTGCCGTGGATTCCGGTGAGAGGGATTGCTCCTGCCTGGGGCTCCATAACGTGGGCGTAGATCTTATTTCCGTTGCGGGTGTAACGGCCCCATTCCGGTTTATCGATTTCAGCATAGCCACAGCCGTAGATGCTCTTGGAGTTCTCGTCCATCCACTCTCCTACTTCTTCCAGAATCTTCACAGACTCCTTCGGAATACGGCCTTTTGCATCAGGCCCCACATTCAGGAGCAGGTTGCCGCCCTTGCTGACACACTCAACCAGCATGTGGATGACCATTTCAGCTGATTTATAATGACGGTCACTGGAGGAATAGCCCCAATTGTTATTCAGGGTCAGGCAGGCTTCCCATGGTACCGGATTACCAAGCTCATTGCGGATTCCTGCTGGTGGGATCATCTGCTCCGGAGATGCGAAATCACCGGAATATTCGGTAGGATTTGCAGTAAGGATAGAACCGGAATCCTCAGCACTGCCCTCCAGACGGTTATCAATGATCAGCCAGGGCTGGATGGAACGCACCATGGAAATCAGCTCCTGGGCTTTCCATTTGTCGCACTTCATATCGCCGTAGGAGAAGTCGAACCACATCAGATCCAGCTTACCATAATTGGTAAGAAGCTCTTTGATCTGCCCAAACATAAATTCCAGATAGCGGTCGAAATCGCGGTTTTCATTGGAGCATTCCGGATGGTTGCGCATTGGATGGTGCATATCCCCATAGTGTGGGAAATCCGGGTGGCGCCAGTCTATAATAGAAAAATACAGACCTACTTTGATTCCTTCTGCACGGAATGCCTCCAGGAACTCTTTTACCAGGTCTTTGTGGCAGGCTGCGTTCATGGAATTGTAGTCAGTAAGTTTGGTGTCAAAAAGGCAGAAGCCGTCGTGGTGTTTGGCTGTGAGCACAGCATATTTCATGCCCGCCTTTTTCGCAAGACGCGCCCACTCTCTTGGGTTGTAATTCTCAGCTGTGAACTCTTCTGTGAGATGGCAGTAGTCCTCATGTGGAATCTGCTCCATGCTGCGCACCCATTCTCCTCTGGCAGGGATTGCATAAAGTCCCCAGTGAATAAACATGCCGAAACGGGCGTCACGGTACCATTCGGTACGTTTTGTTCTTTCTTCGATTACTTTGTTCATTTTATAATGTCCTTTCCTGTAACATTAGGCAAAATACTTTTCCAGTTCTCTCTTCATATCCTCTGGAATTTCCCGTTCAAAGGAAAGTTCTGGCTCGTTTGCCACCCATGCAGCTGCTGTGCAGAGAGTTTTCGCCCCTTCTTCCAGTGCGCGAGGAGATATATATTCTACTGTATCGTGTCTTGTATGCATGCCAAAGCCGTCACGGTTTAAGGTAAGCGCTGGCACACCTTTCCATGCGAAAGTATTGGAATCGCTGGCCCAGACCTGATTTTTGATGGTAACACCCAGCTGATTTTCTTCCATGAGGTTTTTCAGTTCTGCACAGACAGTCGGATCTGCAGTTACTCCCAGAACGTTTCCTCCCAGGAGCTGCCCTGCCAGGTCTACATTCAGATTAAACACATGGCTGCTCATTTCTCCTTCATGGGATTTCACATAATTCTGGCTTCCAACCAACCCTTTTTCCTCGGAGCCAAACCAGATGAACTCCATAGTTCTGGCTGGTCTGTGCTCTGCGAAATGATGAAAAGCTTCCATCACCATGGCTCCGCCGGACATATTGTCATATGCACCAGGGCCTTCCGGAACAGAATCATAATGAGCCGTTACCGTAACGATTTCTTCTGGAAAATCAGTTCCCAGAATGCGTACTGCCACATTGGCGGAATTGCGGGAAATCTCGCTCTGCTGAATGTTCAGGCAGCACTGAGATGCCTGTTTTTCCACGATTTCCACTGCATCCAGGTAATGGACAGATGCGCCTGGAAGATCACCTGCCTTGCGGCGGTACTGGGTTGGAATCCGGTCTTCCCCCTGATCCAGCGGCGTGCCGCATACGGTTACAAAGCCAAGTGCACCTGCTGCTTTTATTTTATTTATCGTATCTTCACGAATAGGATCGCAGACCAGCACAACTGCCCCTTTTGCCTGGGAAAGACTGATGTCATCTCCTTTTCCCACGAAGAGAAATGGTGCTGTGATGCCCTCTTCCAGGGTGCAGGCGCCATTCAGGTAGGCACGCACCGGATAAGCCTTCTTATAAGGCTGGCAGATTACCAGCTCTGCCTTTTTCTGCTGAAAATCCGGACACTGGAAAAATTCCATGCGGGGTGTCTGAATGTAGACAGACTTTCCCGTCTGGGCTGCTACCTGCTCCGCTTCCTTCAAAATGTATTCAGCTGCTTTGTGCTCCCCCTTTGTGCCGGATTCACGGATGTAAGCCGTATCAGCTACAAACTGATATGCACGTTGTCCATCTGGGTGAATTTCTGTGTATTTACTCATAATTTACTCCATTTAGAGAGGGCTTCCGATTTACTCACATTTAATGCGCTACATTCAGAGGCCTTGCAATTTTCCTTATTATGCCTTGCTGCGCACCTCTGGTACACACAGAAAACCATCTCTATATTTCTTAGAAATTCTACTATATACTTCAAAAACTACTATATCTTTTTTTTACATGCGATTTATACTTCCGGCACTTCTTCCATAATACGGATCAGCATATCGCCAGTTCCAACATTATAGCCGCTGGTTGCATAGATTCCTACAGACTCGCCATTAGTTACCAGAATCAGCGGAAGCTTGTCCGGATCAACATACATTCTTCTTCCCAAAAGTTCGATGTTTTCCTCAAAGGAATCGAAATAGATGGAAACATTCGGGAACATCTTCAGCACTTTTGCCAGAAGAGGATCCTGCTTGGCTTCCGGAGTACGAATCATGAAGGAGATGGAATTTTCAAATTCGTGGAATTTTTCTGCATGTTCCAGCATTTCATTCAAAATATGTTCAGTAGGCTCCCGGCTCTCTTCCAGCCACATGAGAATTTTCTTGCCACCTTTGGTTAACTCAGCGCAGTTTACTGTGTTTCCGGCAGAATCTTTTACTTCAAACTCCGGAAGGGAAATACGCTCCAGCATATCGCCAAGCTGGGCTTCGCGGAGACGCAAGGTCTCTTCTCTCTGCCCACCTTCTTCTATCGTAAATGTTTTCTCCCATGCAAACTGATTTCCGTTAGGAAGGCGGTTGGTGGTAATAATCCGATAGGTTCCTGGAATCAATGCAAGCTCCAGAGTATCCCCATTCCAGCTTCTGCCTGTAAGATTCAGGGAAACGTATTCATTTCCAACCAGACGCCCCATGGTCCAGTTCTGATAGTAGTTCCATACATCATCTGTCTCTTTTTTCAATGTGAGAACAGCGCCACCCTCCTGCTGTTTCAGAACAGGAACAAACTGTCTATTTACCCAATATTCCATTACCTTATTATCCGGGTTCAATCTTGCCGGGATTCCCAGTGTACGGGCAATGGCCACAAAAAGTACCTTCTGTGAACGCTCGGTACCAATTCCGGATACCAGGCATTCGTATGGAGTTTCCATTACGGTCTCGCGCTCGTTATCCGGATAGGCGGTGATATGCGCCTGGATATAATTCCAGATTTCTGCCGGATTTGCGCGGAAGGCGGCTTTCTGCTCTTCTGTAAAGAAGGAGAGAATGCCCTTTCGGTATGGGCGAAGGAGCTCGTCTTCCACACGGGGATTTAATATAAAATTGATATAAAGATTATAGCCGGACTCTGCACCTGTAACTCTTGTATATGCCGCAGATTTTTCAGCTTTATAGTTACTGCACTCTGCATTAGCATTCTCAGCGCCTTGAGTGAAGCAATCTGCGCCATTCATTTCTTTTTTGCCACATTTCCCAGTACCAGACTTCATTTTAAATTCTTTTGCATACTGCTTGCCATATTCCAAATGCTCTTCCAACACGCTGCAAACACAGTCTGTGTGGTCTTTCTCAGAAAGTACATCCACCATTTCCTGGCGAAGTTCCTTCTCATCCTCTCCTGCAAGAAAAGCGGTCAGTTCCGGGTTCGCCCAGTTCTCTTTCTTTTCTTTACGGATCTTGTTTGCTTCATTCAGTCGTCTGGTTCCTTCTGCTTTCTGCTCCGGGGTAGGCATATCCGGGTTCACCGGAGTATCAACTGGAGCGATCACATCTACAGCTCTCCAATCTTCTGCTTCCACAGCCTCACCAGTAAGAGTCAGGGAAATCTCATCCTGCGCTCTGGTATCCAGATCTGCCTGTGCAAAGCCTTCCATCTCCGGAAGGAATGCCAGAACTCTCACACTTCCCAAACCTGTCACTAAGGAAACTGTTCCCTTCTCGTCAGTCTCTGCTTTTGCAATGGGGAAATACTCTCCCATATTCAATACCTGGAACTGTACCTGAGCCCCCTTTACAGCTGCGCCCTCTTTATCAGTCACTTTCACAGAGACTGTTTTCACCTTGGCATAGCGCGCAGTCTGATTCAGCATAACTGCTGCCCCTTCTTTGCCGATCACATCCTCCCCTTCAGCCGGGAAAAGATCAAACAATCGGGAATGCACCATCATGGCTCTTGAAGAAGCATTTGTAAACCAGCCCTTATTCAAGATCATCAATGGCTCACATGCGCCTGTGAAATACCATTTTCCGTCACACCAAAGCTCCACCCATGCGTGATTGTCATCACAGTGGGACCACCTTGGCACATACACCTGCCGCGCCGGAATTCCCACGCTTCGAAGTGCATTTACCAGAAAAACAGACTCCTCACCGCAGCGTCCGTAACCTCTTCGATATACCGTAAGTGCCGGAAGTGTACGGTCATCACCACTATGATAAGTAGCTTCCTCCGCACACCAGTAATTTACCTCAATTGCCGCATCTTTCGCATTTTTTCCTTCAATTCTATCCTTCAACTCATTCCAGAAAAAGCTTCGACAAGGAAGTACCTCTTCCTCATTCACCCTGTGATCCAGAATATAATTCAAAAACATCTCCTCCGGCAGCTCTTTCACACGTTCCAGAGTATTATAAAGAAACAGCCCATGGCTTGCGAAATCCTGAATCTCCTCAAAAGAATAATTCACAAGATCACTATAAGGCGCTGTCACATACAAATACTTCATCGCCAGCCCCAGGTCTCTGCCGCACCCATCCATTTTCTCACAAATCGTCTTCAGCGGCTCCCTGTCCGCCCCAAGCTTCTCTGTTAATTTCAAAAATTCTTCTTCAATCTTCCTCTGACTGTTCTGAAGAAACATCTATTCATCCTCCTACTTTAAATAGAAAAAACGCCCTTTCACGAAAAAATTGTTCTTTTTTTGTGAAAGAGCGTCCCAGCCTCAAAGCCTTGCTAAAACTTCCCGGGCCTTTTTCACCTCAGCCTCACTGGTGCGGAAAATCTCATACTCACTCAAAGAAGGCAGTCCCATACTCACGCCCTCTTTGCGGTACTTCATCTCACTGTCCAGCAAAACCTTGCCCGTCATATGATAATCTGTGATTCCGGTTTTCTCATAGATTGGAGCGATCACGTCTGCATTCACTCCTGCACCAGCCATAATGTGAATACGACCGGCACTCTTTTCCACCAGCTCTGCAAGCAGCGGCGATCCATCCACACAGTTATTCTTCTGTCCAGATGTGAGAATGGTATTAAAACCAAGAGAAATGACCTGCTCCAATGCCTCCATTGGATCCCTGCACACGTCAAAAGCCCTGTGCAAAGTTACAGACATCCCCTTCGCTTCCTCCATAAGCTGTGCCAGATGCTCCACATCCAGGGAGCCATCCGGTCTTAGCATACCGATTACAACTCCCTGGGCACCCAGCTCCCAGAATTTTCTCACTTCTGAACGAATAATATCAAATTCGTATTCAGTATAACAAAAATCACCAAATCTTGGACGGATCAGTGCATGGATCTTAATATCACTATACCTGCGGATCTCGCGGAAAAGACTCTCTGATGGAGTTGTTCCTCCAATCACCACATTTCCGCAAAGCTCGATCCTGTCTGCTCCGCCTTTCTCAGCGGCAAGTACAGATTCCACAGAATCTGCACAAACCTCCAAAGTAAATTTGCCCATATCCTCTTTTTCCTTTCACCCAGCCTGATACTATCACATTGCAGCTATTGCAATACTTTGCATTCTGATAATTTCACAAATTATTCCCATGCCCGCCGGTCTTGTCACTTTGTTGCTGTATTCCCGAGCTGCCGTTTCTTAATAGAGCGTTACACCAAGGGAATCCAGCATATCCTGCACCGACTGATCCGGGAATTCATCTGTGATGATCCCGTCCAGTTCATCAAGCTGTGTAAATTTATAAGATTCATTAAAATAAAATTTCTCCCGCTCCATCACGGCATATTTATGACGGCTGCTTTCAATTGCAGCCTTTTTGGTCAGTCCGTCCTCCACTCCAAGAGTCGTGACGGTGTGATCCATCATATCAATTCCGCAGCTTCCCATAAATGCCCGGTCAAAGCTATACTGCCGGATCACCTGGATTGCTGCGGAACCAAGGAATCCATTTACTGTAGGATACATGATTCCACCGGTTCCAATGGCTGTGATCTTGGGATTTTGCGCAAGCAGCTGTAAAATATCGATCATGTTGCTCACTACGGTAAGCTGCATTTTCGATTTCGCAAGAAGCTTGGCAAGCTCAATATTGGTTGTGGATATATCAAGAAAAATCGCTTCCCGCTCTTTGATCAGCGTCATAGCCTTGACCGCGATCACCATCTTCTTGTCCAGATGATAATTTCTTCTGTCGATAACATCTCTTTCCAGCGGGTAATCCTGGGAAAGAATCGCACCACCGTAAGTTCTTTTTAATTTGCCGGCATTCTCAAGAGTTTTCAGATCTTTACGGATGCAGTCCTCTGTGACCTGGAACATTTCGCTCAGCTCCCTGGTCCGGACTTTTCCCTGTTCCCGAAGGACTTTCTCGATGGCTATCTGCCGTTCCTCAATGAACATCCTTCTTCCTCCTGTTTTCTGCTGCCTTATTTATCAAAAGCCCATCTCCCGCTCTTTCAAGTGGTCAACATAACTTATATAGTACTATACATTTCATATAACAGACAGGCTTTTAGCTTTCCATTCTTTTGAATGGATACCAAATCTGCCTGTAAAATATTACTCTGCGCATTGAC
>NZ_JBCPGE010000075.1:0-14599 GCF_040914025.1 Ruminococcus sp. RTP21484sp1_RTP21281st1_A8_RTP21281_210402 | reverse complement strand
TTCCTCCTTAGCTCAGTCGGTAGAGCATTCGGCTGTTAACCGAAGTGTCGTTGGTTCGAGTCCAACAGGGGGAGTTTAATCGGAGCATGAAGCCCGATTTGATAAGGCTCCATGGTCAAGCGGTTAAGACACCGCCCTTTCACGGCGGTAACAGGGGTTCAAATCCCCTTGGAGTCATTCGCTTCTGCGAAGAACTAAATAATATGGTGCCATAGCCAAGTGGTAAGGCAAAGGTCTGCAACACCACAAACTAGGGAGTCAAATAGTATATTTATTCCTCCTTAGCTCAGTCGGTAGAGCATGCGGCTGTTAACCGCAGTGTCGTTGGTTCGAGTCCAACAGGGGGAGCTACAAACCCAATAATTGTGCAAAATAACTAAATACGGCGCAGTAGCCAAGTGGTAAGGCAATGGTCTGCAACACCAGTATTCACCGGTTCAAATCCGGTCTGCGCCTCTTAAAAAGCCCAGAAAATCAAGGTTTTCGAGGCTTTTTCTTTTTTCAAAATCCTATAATTCTGTCTAAAAAAATAAGGTGGCAAAATTATAGGAAAGAAAAAGTTCACAATTTTTTCTACAAGTCCATTTTTCCATAATCCAATTCCCTTTTTTAAAAAATTAATTCTAAAATACAAATTTTCATGCTTTAATATTTATAGATATGTCCGCCAAAAACCGTTAAAAACCTTATAAAATCAAGTAAAATCGTTTCGTAAGGTGGACGATAAGGTGGCAGAATTTTGGTTGTTACAGCCTGTGCCATCATACTGTAGACAACTATTTCCTCTGTTAAGCGGAAGATTTATGCAATCATAGCATCAATTAAACTTACCTTACGTTCACTGTCTGTATGAACATAAGTACGCATGATGACCTCATAGTTATCGCCAATGATTTCAGCAGCTTCCTTTATTTCTCCCATATTGTGAGTCTGCCGGATCAGATTTGTTGCAAAAGTGTGCCGTAGTGCATGAAGATTATATTCTGGAATCTCAGCACGCTTACAAATTTTCTTTAGCGTATTGGCTAAATTTTGGATTGTAGGGCTGACACCATTTTGCGTAGATAATATCAAATCTGGAAAAACCCGATTTTTATCGTATAGCTCCATCATACATGATAGTGAAAATTCAGCTTCCTTGTTTAATGGAATAGTCCGTAAACTATTTGGGTATTTTGGAGGAGTCAAAATCATTTTAGTCTTTTTTTTGGAACCGGCCTCTCTGTTTTTAACCCTGCTAAGCGTATGTGTGATTTTAATGCCACGCCGTCCTAAAAAGGGCACGATAGAAGATTGACCTAATGCAAGCAATTCACCACCACGTAAACCTGTGTTTAAAAGGAATACAATGGCAGGACCATATCTATACAAATAGCGTTCATTTTTATTTGGACTGGGTTCCATTGCAATTTCTTTTATGATCTGCTCATGTTCTGGTGGGATGATTGAGATTTCCTTTGTTTCTACAGGAAGAACGGATTCTTCCGGCATTATCACCCGATTTAAAATATCAGAAAAGTTTTTTGGCAGTTCGCCGAGAGAAATTGCTGTTTTAATCATTGCAGACCAAAATAAGTAAATTTTCTTTAATGATGAATAACTCAGGATTTCCTTTTTAGCATTAATCGTTGCTGTAATATCATCAGCAGTCAGATTAGAAAATGTTTTGCTAAAAGCATCCGTATCTTTTAAATGATTTTCGTATGTTTTTTCTAATCGATCCAGGCTGGTTTGTTTGAATTTGCCAGCTTCAACCATGAGACTTTTGCGGAATAAGTATTTGTTCGCATAGTCCTGTACTTTGATGTTTGAAGTAATTGCGTCTTGTATTGCGACTTTTATCTTCCAGTCATCTAATAATGCTTTCGCTTCTCCTTTGGTAGGAGCATTAAACTCCTTGTCCGGTAGCCCTTTTTTTCTATATCGGGCAGTCCAACCTCCTCTCTTATTTGGAAATAGTGATCCATCCCCTTTGGATCTTCTTTTTTGTTGTGTACCTTTCGTTGTTCTCGCCATGAATAGTTCCCTTTCTTTAATGAGATATTCATGCCAAATCAGGTATAAGGTCTATTTTAATATAGCCAAGCCTGATTGACAATAACTTTCTAAAGGGCCTAAAAGAATATTTGCTTTCCTATGTT
This sequence comes from Ruminococcus sp. RTP21484sp1_RTP21281st1_A8_RTP21281_210402, assembly GCF_040914025.1. Classification (NCBI taxonomy): domain Bacteria; kingdom Bacillati; phylum Bacillota; class Clostridia; order Eubacteriales; family Oscillospiraceae; genus Ruminococcus; species Ruminococcus sp. RTP21484sp1_RTP21281st1_A8_RTP21281_210402. Next base: position 12,458 of record NZ_JBCPGE010000075.1, on the reverse strand, counting down.
TTTCTTGAGAAACTCCTGAATAGAAGCTGGTGAAGTAAAATATTGCCGCCCAACTTTTGTAACTGGAAGAATTCCACTGTCAAGAAGTTCCCTGGTTTTTGTTTTTCCAATGCCGAGCATGGATGCTATCTCCTGAACGGAGTATGCTTTAAAGAGATTGTCTGTTTCACTCAATATAATCACCTCTATAAATTAGATTAATGAAAGAGTAGACATATCAGGAAACCGTTTCCTATGCCATGTTTCATGCACGTATGAGGTGTTACTATGTAATCATCAAGCTGCAGGCGTGCATTTATGCGACACTATCTGCAGCACCTATATACATTTCCTGATAAGGTATAAAATTATCAAGGTACAATAGCGTAAGACTTGGTTTTGTCTTAACAATTTCATTAAGTAATTAACTGAGATTTTTTCAGATTGAACAGATTATGTACTTTTTATTAAAAATTTTTCTATAAACTTGAAAAAAGAGAGGTGGGATACGTGATATTTCAATATTTTAATTGAAGTCATATATGCAAAGCATAGTATTTAAGAACATACAATATATTGTGCATGAAGATTGACATATACTATATCATGTGCTACTATACTGCTATAGTTAATTTTATGCGTACCCATAGGGGGAGTTTTGGATTTGTATAAATCCGAAGACTCAAGGAGAGCAGTAAGGCTGCTTATTCCGCATAAGTTGTTTATGATTGTATAAAGTGTCACTATCTGTCCTTATGGGGCAATAGCGGCACTTTTGTTTTTTCGGTAATATTATCAGGGATATGAGAATGGATAGCGAAGGAATACTTCACTTTTCATTCTTTTTTTATGTCCTAATGAAAGGCAGGATTGCCACAATCAGCTTTGGCTGTTTATGGATAAATAAATTTAAGAAAGGTGGTACACACATGAAAGAAACAAAGATTTATGCAGATGAGTTTTGCACTACATTTACAAGTACAACGGAGATGCTGGAATTTCTGGCTGAGAGGGCAAAGCAGTCCAAGTGGATTCGTAAGCCTACCAGGATGCTAAAACTGGTTCCATTGGAAAAGGAGGCAGAAACCATTGAAGAAGCCTGTGAAAAAGAACTGGAAGGAATAGTAGAGGATACAGAAAAGAATACCCAGTTGGTATTAAAAGTGAACAAGGATTTTTATCCGGTTCGTGACTGTGCTATCCATACAATTCTGAAAAGAGCCGGCATTAATGGAACAGGATTAAAGAAACTGGAGAAAGCTACTTATGCAAAGGTAGTAAACTACTGTCTTCAGGTAGCGAAAGGAGATGCCTTAATCAAGGTGGCAGATGGAAAAGTATCTGCAGTACATGGCGGTGATGATCATGATTACTGTGTACTGGATATGCAGACAATCTTCAATATGACAAGTGATTATCTGAAAGCACATTTTAAGGGAAGTACGTATCTGGAGGGATCTGGAAGTTTTGACCATTCCATTGTGTCTGCTATGTGGACTTTAGGAGGAAATCAGGAACTTTTGGATACTTATCACCAGGCTTTGGAGGATCATGGAATTGAGGATAAGAGCCTTGCTCCTGCACTGCGCCTGACTACTTCTGATGTAGCAGTAAGTGGTGTGAATCTGTATCCCATGATGCTCTCACAAACCAGTAATCGTGTCATTAACCTGGGTAGTCCTATCAAACTGTCACATGATAGAGGGGCAACCTTACAGGATTTCCGGAATAATCTGGACAAAATTTTTTCCCGTTATCAGGAAGCGGTTAAAGGAATTGTTGGTTTGATGGATATAGATATCCAAAACCCTGTAAACTGTCTGCATCTGATTATGAAGGAACTCAAAATCAATCAGAAAATCCGAAACGAAGTAGTAGAGCTTTTTGTGGGACAATATGGGGAAGAACCATGCACAGCTCATGATCTTTATTTTGCCATGCACGAAGCTGCTTTCTTTGCTGCTTGTGAAGGATTTTCTGCACCACGGATTTTAAAATTGGAAGAAGATATTGCAAAAACACTGGTCTTTGACTGGAAAGGGTTTGATGTATATGGAACGATTAAATTATAAGGAGGAAATGAGATGAATACAGCATTAAATTATCAGCCGGAAGTTCTTGTTGATACAGCAGATTTGAGCCGAGAAGATTGGTTGGATTATCGGCGTCTTGGTATTGGTGGAAGCGATGCAGCGGCAATCATGGGCTTATCCCCATTTTCGACAATCAGGGATTTGTATTTCGATAAAATTGGTGTTACGCCAGTAATCGAAGAAGAGGAAGAAAACTGGGTAGCGAAAGAAGTGGGACACCGCCTGGAAGATTTGGTTGCCATGATTTTTGCCAAGAAGACTGGACTTGAAGTTTTCCCTGTACGAAAAATGTTCCGGCATCCGCTATATCCGTTTATGTTAGCGGATGTGGATTACTTTATCCGTTTTCCAGATGGCAGCATTGGGATTTTGGAATGTAAAACCTGTAATTACAATGCAAAAGACAAATGGGCAGATGATGGGATTCCTGAAAACTATGTTTTGCAGGTTCGTCATTATCTTGCAGTCATGAATATGAATAAGGCATATATTGCCTGCCTTTATGGAAACAATGAAAATGAATTTGTTTACCGGTGTCTGGAACGAGATAGAATGGAGGAAGAAGAACTCATTGACCAGGAGAAATACTTCTGGGAGGAATATGTGGAGAAGAAAATAGAACCACCGTATTCCGGAAAGCCAGATCTCATTTTGGCTAGTATCCGGAAATATAATGGTTACGCAGACAAATCAATTCCTGAAATCAGCATATCTAGCTTGGAATCACGCAGTCTTGAAAAATATCTCAAATTATCTGAAGAAAAATCCCAATTGGAAAAGAGAAAAAAGAAGATTGAAGCGGAACAACGTGCATTGAGCGTACCGTTTGTCGAGCTTCTTGGACAAGGGTGTAAGGCAGTGATCGAGGATGGGAGTTTCCGTTACCGGATTACTTATAATCCTACGATACGCACCCAGATTGGAAAAGAAAATATGGAGAAACTGAAAAATCAGCATCCGGATATCTACGAAGAATACACAAGCACTACAGAAAGCAGGATTTTCCGGATTAAAAAGGAGGTTGCATAATGTTACAAGGAAAAAAGGCATATATTTGTTCTCCGCTGTCTGCCCCGAATCCAGAGGGAATGCAGCATAATATGGAACTGGCAAAATACTATTTCATGCAGATGAAAAGGCTGTATCATTGCCGTACTTTTGCTTCACATGCACATCTTCCGTTAATGTTGGATGACCGTATCCCAGAAGAGCGTGAGACTGCAATGCAGATTGGAGCTTTGATGCTGGATTTATGTGAAGTATTAATAATTTGTGGTTCCTGCATCAGTGAGGGAATGAGAAGAGAGATTCAGACAGCATTTGAAAAAGGAAAAGACGTTTATTGGTATGATTCCAAGATGAAATCAGGCGAATTGATGAAAGTAGAGAACTGGAGGAGCATAGACGATGAGGTGCAAATATATACGTAAGATTTTTCAAAATGAGGAAAACGGATATACGGTTGCGTTATTTTCCACGCTGGATCATGAGGTTCCTCTTTCTGCCAGAGATAAATTTTGGGCAGACAAAAAAATCATTGCGTTTACTGCAAAAGGATATGACCTGCCTCTTACGGATGAAATCGAAATAGAGATGGAAGGCGAGTGGGAGACAAATTCCCATGGAACACAATACAAGGTAGAAACTTTTTTGGAAGTTGTACCTAGAACAAGGGAAGGTATCTTAGGATACCTTTCTTGTGGTTCTTTAAAAGGAATTGGTCCCAAAACGGCAGAACGGATTGTCAATCGTTTTGGTCTGGATACCTTGGAGGTAATGGAAAAGTATCCACAGGAATTATTAAAGATTCAGGGGATATCTCAGAAAAAACTGGACCGTATTGTGGATTCTTTTGGAAAAAACAAAGTATTCCGGGAATTGATGACTTTTTTATCACCGTTTCATGTTACGCCTAAAAAAGCAAATATGATTCTTCAGAAGTTTCGGGATCAATCCGTAGAAATCATTCGGAAGCAGCCTTATATACTTTGCTCAGTCAAAGGGTTTGGTTTTCTCACTGTGGATGCCATTGCAAGGCAGTGCTGTGCTGCAACAAATGATCCTATGCGTATTTCCGGATGCGTCAGCTATGTGCTGCGGGAAGCCATGAAGCAGAACGGACATTTATATCTGGAGCAGGAAATTTTGGTAAAAGATGCATTGAAGGTTCTGAATAAAGAACTGAATCTTCAGCCGGTGACGGAAACAGAGATTTTAAAAGTGTTATATCGTCTGGTCATGCAGGACAGTATCGTGGTAGAAGAGAATAGGGTTTACATTACCCAACAGCATCAGGAAGAAGAGGATACAGCCTCTATGATTGCAAGAAAATTGCATGAGCGAATTCCAGTTCTTACGATTGAAAAGGAACTGGAGGAAGCACAGGAGGATTTAAACATAACATTATCCGAACAGCAGAAAGAAGCAGTACGTATGGTTTTTGCAAACCCGATCAGCATTATTACTGGAGGACCTGGAACCGGAAAAACAACGGTTTTGAAGATCATCTTGTATATCTATCAGAAAAAATGCGGGAATGAAGTAAAACTGATGGCACCGACTGGACGTGCCGCAAGGCGAATGGCAGAGAGTACCGGAAGTGGAGATGCAACTACGATGCACATGGCATTGGGGCTTTTTGGTGATGGTGATTATGAAGCACTTATAGATGAATTGTCCGCAGATTTTATTAATGTGGATGAGGTATCTATGGTAGATATGCACCTTGCCTATGAATTTTTTTACAAGGTAAAAGCAGGAGCCAGAGTGCTTTTGGTAGGAGATGTCCACCAGCTTCCTTCTGTAGGAGCAGGAGATGTGTTCCGGCAGCTTATCTTGTGCGGGAAAATACCGGTTACTGTTTTAAATCTGGTATATCGCCAGGGGAAGGACAGCAACATCCCCATAAATGCTCAACTTATCAATGAAGGAAAGACAAACCTGCAATGGGGGGATGATTTCCAGATGGTCGAATGTTCAGGAGCAGATGCGGCGGCACAAATTGTTAAAAATATCTATCTCAAGGAAATTCAGATGTATGGTATGGAGCAAGTACAGATACTCTCTCCATATAAAGTGAGAAGTGCAGCCGGTGTCTTGGAACTGAACCGCAGTCTGCAGGACGAGGTAAATCCCCCTGTATCCGGAAAAAGGGAGCTTCATCTTGGCGGTGAGATATTTCGGGAAGGTGACAGAATCCTTCAAAACAAGAATACAGAATTTGCCAGTAACGGAGATTTGGGTACATTGGTACAGATTGCTGAAGATGAGGACAATAACCCTCTGGTTCAAATCGTATTTACAGATGGCCGCAGGGTGAAGTATGAGGCAGAGCAGGTGGAAATGATTGAACATGCAAACGCCATAACCATACACAAAAGCCAAGGAAGCGAGTGCCAGGTGGTCATCATTCCGTGGTTAAAAGCTTTTTATCCCATGCTGAAGCGGAACATCTTTTATACGGGAATCACCAGGGCAAAACAGCGTGTTTATATTGTTGGGGAATGGAAAGCCGTTTGTCAGGCAATCCACACAGATGATACGGGAACCAGAAAGACGATGCTGGCAGTAAAAATACAACAGTATTGTGAACGGTATCAGAGACAGGAAAACAGACGGATCCCTGCAACAATTTGCAACCGGGCTGTGTAAAAAAATAGCAAAATAGTTCAATGTTGAGAATTGGCAGGTTATTACTTTATGAAGGGATGTCCTGCCGGTTCCAAAGAAAGGAGCAGGCAATGAGCGAATTATTATATAACAAGTCAAAAGCAGTAGAAGAACTGAATAAAGTGGAAGGATTTTATCCTCTGGAACTTGCCAGAGTTATTTCTAATGAAGGGCAGGAGGAACAACGGTATCTGGATGTGAAATATCGGAAGCTGTGGTTCCGTCTGGTAAATCCTACAGGCAAGATTATCAGCCGGATTGTTCACTTTACCGAAAATATGGCAGTCGTAGAAGCCAGAATTTATCTGGATAAGTGTGATCAGGAAGATAATTATATTGCAAATTCCTTTTCACAGAAGTTTCGTACAGCAGATATACAGTTTGGGGATAAATTTCTTGAAATGGCAGAAACAGCGGCAATTGGGCGAGCTTTGGCAGATGCTGGGTATGGCCTGCAATTTGCTGATGTAGGGGAAGGAAATGATCCAATGCAGGTAGATGCAGGAATTCCTGTAAATCAGGGAACACAGATGCAGACTGCGATGCCAGCACAAACCCCTGCACCAGGAATGCAGCAGACTCCCAATCAGTCAGCAGGAACCATGCCATCATTTCCGCCTCAAGCAACTCCGGGGCAGCAGATGATGGAACAGTTTTATCAAGAAGCACAAGCCAATGGAAATACGATTGGCGGGGTAACGGGTACAGGACAGATGACAAATCCGGTAATGAGTCCGGCAACTGGATCTGTACCAGTTATGCAGCAGATGCCTTCTAAGCCGCAATTTCTGGATCCCAATATGCCAGTGGAAGAACTGGTGAAATGGATGAGTTATGAGCAGGCAATACAAGTAGCCGTAACAGGACAGGGAAAATTTAGTGGAAAAACCATGGGACAGGTTGCAATAGAAAGTCCTTCCAGCTTGCAATGGTTCGCAGAACAGTATCATGGACAGAACCATTTCATACCGGCGGCAGCCAGAGTAATTCTTGCAAAGGCATAGCAAATAGCCGGCTTAACATTCTTTCCACAGCCAATAAAGGCTGTGGAAGAAAGGAGGAGCCATAGAGTGTATGATATGTCAGGCTTTAACTACGATATCACAGATGTCGTGCATTTACTGCAGCTTAGAGTACGGCATAAAAATTCTTCGTCAATGGATGTGAATTGTCCATTTTGTGGAGAAACAAAAGGGAAAATGAATGTTAATCTTCAGAAAAATGTGTTCCGGTGTAATCGGTGTGATGCTTCCGGTGGAATGCTAGAATTATACGGAAGACTGCATGGTGTTTCCAGTGCAGAGGCAAACCGACAGATCCGGGAAGCTCTGGGAAAGGGGGAATACCGGACGGATTATCAGGTAGTTCATAAAGAAGAGCCTGTAGAAATTTTCAATGCCGAGTTAGCGGATGCAGATGTCATTGACCGAACATATCAAGAAATGTTGTCGTTATTGACCTTAAATGATAAACATCAGGAAGATCTTAAAAAAAGAGGGCTGACGAAAGAACAGATCGAGATACAGAGGTATCGTAGTGTACCGTTGTTTGGAATTAAAAACATGGTACAAAAACTGTTGGAATCCGGACAGACAGTAAAAGGTGTGCCAGGATTTTATGAAGATCAAGACGGGAAATGGACAATTAATTTTACTTCTAAAAATTCTGGGATTTTGATACCGATTCGATCCATGGAAGGAAAAATACAAGGATTTCAGATACGGTTGGATCAGGTAATGGAGGGACGGAAGTATATCTGGCTTTCCAGTGTGAAATTCCAAAATGGAGTATCATCAGGGAGTCCGGTACATGTCATAGGAAGTCTGGACGCAGAACAGATCTATTTAACAGAAGGTGCATTAAAAGGTACGATAGCCCACTATTTATCTGGAGATACGTTCATTTGCGTTGCAGGTGTCAATCAGTACAGAAATTTAAAGCCAGTTTTGGAAACACTGAAAAGCAGGCATCTGCAGCACCTATATGAAGCTTATGATATGGATAAAAAAATGAAGGTATATTGTGATGGGGATTCTGAGAAATGTGATGCCTGTCAACGTAAACCAGCCACTTTTTATTGTCCGCATAAGATGCAGAAACGGCAGATTCTACAGAACGCTTGTAGAAAGGTGTATGAAATCTGTAGTGGATTGTCTATTTCCATGAGCCGTATGGTTTGGGACATGGATTCTTATGGTGAGTGGAATGGGCAGATCAAAGGAATTGATGATTATTACTATGTATTGAAAAATACGGGGTAAATATGGACCGGGCAAGTTGTCCGGTCTTATGGAAGAGGAGGATTCGATGAAACGAAAGAAAATTTACGGTATATTTATGCTTGTAGCCATTGCTGTTTTTTTATTTGCAGGAGGAAGGATATTGCAAATTTATTTGAATTATCAGGAAAGTCAAAAAGTCTATGAGCAGATGGAAGGGTTTACACAAAAGATAGAGGATCAAGACCTGTCACCAGAAGCGGTTCCAGGGGAAACACCAGGGGAGGTCGTAGAGCAGGGATTCCTACAGGTGGATTTTAACAAGCTGGAAGAAATCAATCCAGATGTCATTGCATGGATTGAGATTCCTGGTTTGGAAATTAGTTATCCGGTAGTCCAGGGGAGGGATAATGACTATTATCTGCATCACCTGATTACGGGAGAAAATCATAAAAGTGGCAGTATTTTTATGGACTTTCACAACCAGGAGAATTTATCAGACAGAAATTCCATTATCTATGGGCATAATATGAAGGATGGGAGCATGTTTGGAACCCTGGATCAGTATCAGTCACAGGCACTTTATCGAAACTATCCCTATTTTTATATGTATGTGCCAGGATATATTTATGAGTATCAGATTTTTTCCTGTTATGCAGCACCGACGGATCATCCAGCATATACTTATGATTTTCCTACTTCTGAGGACTATGAAGTTTTTCTGGAAACACTACAAAGAAGTGCTGAGTATAACACAGGGATGACAGTTACCGAGGAGGATCAGGTAGTGACCTTATCAACTTGTGTAAATACCCGAAAGGATTATCGCTATTTAGTACATGGAAAACTGAAACAGAAAATAAAAATGGAGGAATAATAGATGTTAGATTTTGAATATGCAAAGGCATTGGCAGAGGTTGTGCTGGATACAACTTGCAGCGAAAAAGAAAGAGAAGTACGGCTGGAGTGTTTAACCCAAATATTTGGCAGAGCAAATGCTTATTTAAAGAAAGGCTTCTTACCCGATGTGGTAGAGGCTTTTTTTGTGCGAAAAATGAAAGGTTTGCCACTGGTATCGACAAAGCAGGATATGCAGGATTTTTTGAAAGTCAGTACACCCCATTATTTTGGCGGGAAATTTACAGTTAGTAATATTCCGTATTATTCTGAGGAAGAGGAACTGCTACTTTGGTCAGAAACATCACTTCGTGGTCCATTGATTTCAGCCGGATATGAACGCTATATGGAACTGTTTAAAAAGATTTTGCCTCAAAAGGCAGAACAGATTAATTTTTTATAAAGAGAAATAATTCGAATGAGGACTGGAAATATATGGTGGTTTAAAGATAAATGTTAAAAATTATTATATAGGAAGAAAGCATCTGTCTGTAGCAAAATGCTGCAGACAGGATATTTTTTTGAAAAAAAGTTGCTTTGTACGGAAGCTCTGCGTACAAGAGAAGTATAAAGAAAAAAGGAGAGATGATTTTATGATAAAAAAAGTTCGGATTGCGGTAGACCATGGCAATAGAAATATGAAAACCTGTTCCCGGGTATTTACGACAGGGCTTACCATTCAGGATAAAAAGCCTGCCAGAGGGGAAAAGTTCCTGTTCTATGAGGGAAAGTATTATGTGCTGAGTGAAAATAGGATTCCTTATCAAAGAGATAAAACGCATGATGATCGGTTTTTTATCCTTACTCTATTTGCAATCGTAAAAGAGCTGGAGGAAAACCCTCAAATTCAGCCAGAGGATGTCATTCAGGTGGATCTTCCGATTGGGCTGCCACCCAAGCATTATGCAGAACTTTGTGAACGGTATGAAGCATATTTTAAAAGACAAGGGAAAATCCATGATATCAATTACTGTGGTAGGACATATCATATCACCATTGGAGAGGTAATGGCATTTCCACAGGACTATGCGGCTATGATGACTATGATTGAAAAGCTGCAGCAGATTCCCAAAGTAGTAGGAATTGATATAGGAGGATTTACTACTGACTATCTGCTGATGCGGAAAGGTAATCCAGATATGGAAGCCTGTGATTCCATGGAAAAAGGCGTGATTACCATGTATAACAAGATTATTTCCGGGATTAACAGTGAATATGATATTTTGTTAGAGGAAAGTGATATTGACAGTATCCTTCAGGGAAACACAGAGTTTTATGAAGAGGCTGTAGTCCGTATGACAGAAGGTATGGTGCAAGATTTTGTAAAGGATCTGCTGAACAGTATTCGAGAAAGAGGCATAGATACCAAAGCAGCATATACGGTATTTATTGGAGGCGGGGCAAAGCTATTGAGCCATTTCTTGGAACAATCAGACCGTCTAGGGAAATATACCTTTATTGAGGATATTTCTGCCAATGCCAAAGGATATGACAGACTGTTTCAGATTATGTAGAGGAGTGTGATAAATGTGGAGAAAAAGAATCCCTATAAATTCACACTTGGATTTGATAAAACAAAGCCTTCACATGTGAGGGCAACAGAAATCCTAAACTCTGTAAAGGATAAGGCGGATTTAATCGCTTCAGCGTTGGTATCTTACATAGATGATGTCCGACAAGAGGAAGGGGCTGTTTTAAGTAATGAAGCTCTTCAGGTTCTAATGCAGGAGATGGTAAAGCAAGAAGTAGCAAAAGCAATGCACCTGCATTCCATAAAGCCAGAGGAGCCGAATCATAATTCAAATAGTGTAATGGCTGTGCAGCAGGAATCACTTGAAACCATTACTCCGGAAGTAGCAAAAAGTGTAAGAGATGCTATGAGCATATTCCGTAATCGATCATAAACAAAAAAGAAGCACTCTGATTTGAGATGCTTCTTTTTTTGTGTATTTTTTATCGTCCACAGGAAACGCACAGATTGGACAAAGGTTTTTCACAGATTCTATCCATATACTCATAGGTTAGATATTGTTAGAAAAAGTTAATCGGAATGCTCTTTTTCTTTTAATGCAGAAAGAAGTTCACGCAATGTACGAAGGGCAATCTGGCGATCATCTTCGGAACAGGTTTGCAGCTCTTTCATGATTTGATATGTGGTAGTATCTGCTTCATCTTCCTGAACAACGGAATCAATAGAAATTCTCAAATACTGGGTAAGAGGAATCAAAGTAGCAAGCTCTGGATTTCCATTGCAGGTTTCAATATCAGAGATTGTTCGTGTGGAAACTCCTGCCCGTTCTGCCAGACTGGACTGTGACAGGCCAAGCCGTTCTCTTTCGCTTCTTACCGTGTAGCCTAATTTTTTCTTGACAGTATCCATCCGCATCCGCATCACCTCACTTATTGTTTTATTTTAACGTAGATTGATAGTAAGAGAAACGCATTATAGTACATGATAAAACGCAATATAGTGTGAGTAAGCGGTGCTTTAGAACCTGTAAAAGGAGGAAAGCACCCATGCTGCAAGCAAGGAAAAGGCATTCGTGTAGCGATTCATCAAAAAAACTCTTCCATTATGGGGAAACGAAGAGAGTCATTTATATGCAGGATATGCGTTAAGTGTTAGATGTTCCGTGCAGTATCCTGCATGGTTTAGAAGAAATGTCGGATTAGCTGAATGCTGGTTCGGCTTTTTCTTTTATCATGGAAGGAAACTATTTTTTTATCCTGGCTGCAGATCGCCACCTTTAGAAATTTGGAAACTAATTCATTTTCAAATTTCGGAGGTAAAGGATGAAAGAAGAGAAAAAATACAGTGGTTCTAAAACAAGAAACTATTTTACGGCATATTTGTTGGCATCTATCCAGGGGAGACGACTCCGGTATCTGGAAAAGCAGCAGAAAATACTATTTGCGGAGGAGAATCTGGAGGATAAAGAAATCACAGATATAGACATTTCTTTGGAGGAACGATTAGAACTTGAGAAAAAGGAACAGTTACTTCTGGATGAATCCAAGGGAATTTATCCAGAGTGGAATGAGATGACGGACATAAACCTTATGGAAGCCATGTTTTCTTTGCAGGAGGAAGAACGAAAGCTTATCTATCAGCATGTCTTTGAGGAGCGTACATTTAAAGAAATGAGCATCTTGAATCAGATGCCGGAAGAACGGTGTAAAGGTGCATATTATTGGGCTATTCGGAAAATACGCAAGAGAATGGGAGGAAAGAGATCATGAATTTTAAAGAATTGTTATACCGGGCAAGGCAAGGGGATGAAGATGCTATTCTGGAAATATTTGAAATGTACCGACCACTTTTAATTAAAAATGCTTTGGTAGAAGGGATTTTTGATGAAGATCTGTATCAGGAATTGACAGCAGAATTGCTGAAGTGCATACGGTATTTTAGAGATGTAGAATAGCATAATCAAAGCCTTCTGTGATTATCATATACATTTCAATTACAGAAGGCTTTATAGATAAAGGCATTATAACAGTTATAGGATCATCTATACAAGAAAATAGGTAATTGCGAAACAAGTTCGCAATCCTGACTAAAAAGCGGTAAGAATCCTGCAACGCAGGATTCTTAAGATGA
>NZ_JBCPGE010000074.1:14410-15746 GCF_040914025.1 Ruminococcus sp. RTP21484sp1_RTP21281st1_A8_RTP21281_210402 | reverse complement strand
ATAAATATATTTCTTTGTATGGACATCCACCTTACAGGATTAATATGTCATTTTTTTAGAATTTTGTCAAAAATTTTTCATAAAAGATCAGATTCTGAGCGAAAATCGGACAATATATAATTGAAAGACAATTAAACGCTCAGCCAATGATGGCAGAAAGGAAAAAAGAATGAGAAAAGAATCAAAAGAAATGGCTGTTACAGCCACAACAATGAAAAAAGAGAAAAGGAACGAAAATGCTGCAACTACTTTTGTCAATTACCTGGAGAGCTGGTACCAGAACGAATACCTTCCGAATTCAACCAGCAGCAGTACGGATGCTTACTACCACTGGATGATCTTCAATGTCATTGAACCCAACCTTCCGGATAAGGAGCGGGCGGTTGACGATATCGATGCAGAATATCTGAATGCTCTTTTGGCACGTATCGACCGAAAAAATGAAAATATGGCTGCTTCGGCATACCGTTTTCTGCGTGTTTTTATAAAGGATAGTTTTGAACCAGATACCGGAGATTATGAACTTTTCTTTCAATTAAAAAAATATTCCGTGTTGGAAAAAGATCCGGTTCTTTATACAGCGGAACAGCTTACCTGCTTTTTATCAGCTGCAAAGAAAGACAACACCTCCCATTATCTGGAATATGCCCTGGCGCTTTACTGTGGGCTGAAACCCGGAGAAATCCTTGGACTTAAATATGACAGTTTCAATCTGGAGGCAGGTACGGTAACGATCTGCGGGCTGCATGCACGGAACTATATGTCCGCTGACAGGAATGGAGTTAACGGTAGCCAGAACTTCAAATACAGTGGCAGAAAACTCCGTTCAGACAGCAATTACCGTACTGTGCCTGTTCCGGAATTTTTATTTGATGAGATCAGGGACCGGAGATATCTGAATGAGGGCATTATTCTGAAATATCCTGGACTGGCCGAAGAAGGCGCCCTGTGCCTTGGTCCATATGGAAAAGTCAAGACGCTTCCCACACTGAATACCAGACTGAAAAAGATCACTCAGTCCTATGGCCTGCCCCGCATCTCCCTTGGAGATCTGAGATATATGTATCTCGCAGATCTTATCAAAAAGGAAAAACAGTTTAAAAAGATCATGGAACTTTTCGGATATGCAAATCCTTACCGGATGCTGAACCTCTGCCAGCAGATCGCGGATATCCAGGGAGAGACTTTAACTGTAAACGTTCCGTTTCCTGAGATATTTTATTATAAAATGTAAAGCTGATTTTAATCATAAAAATAATTCCAATAAGCATGAGTATCGGGAAGCTGGTAGGGTTTCTGTTCCACATTGCACTGCCTTTTCGGTTCCACGCAGCCC
>NZ_JBCPGE010000074.1:2536-14258 GCF_040914025.1 Ruminococcus sp. RTP21484sp1_RTP21281st1_A8_RTP21281_210402 | reverse complement strand
ACCTGGTACTGTGCGAGGACTGTGGCATAGGTATTCCGGAATTTTCTCCAGGGTAGCCGGGAGATCCCGCTCTGTTCCATCAGGCGGTTGTAAGACTTGATATAAAAACTACGGTTATGGCACTGCCCGTTTTCATGACAGCAGATGTAGCCCAGATCCAGGAATTCTGGATCAGAAGCTTTGCGTTTTTCGTAGCGCTGTCGTTCCAGGAGGATCTCATCCAGGACAAAATCAGCCAGTACTACTGCTCTTTTGCTGTTTTTTGTTTTCAGTGGGAGTTCACTGCACAGTACCGGCCTGTTCTCCTGCGCCACTTCCATGTACAGGTTCTTTCCAAGCTGGCGTTCCACAAAAAGTTTCTTGCCAAGGAAATCAATATCGCTGTACCGGAGTCCGGTGATCTCAGAAATCCGCAGGCCGGCAGTGACGGCAAGGAGCATGGGCAGATAAATCATGGGTTCCTGCTGTTTACACAGATATAAAAGATGGGCAGCTTGTTCCACGGTATAAACCTGCTGCCGGGTATCCACTTTTTTCTTCTGGCATGGCTGTTTTACTTCGGAAGAGATCCCGGTATAGATATCTCTGGAAAGATAGTTGTGTTTCCGCGCATAGCAAAGGGAAGCCGTGACGACACCCACCGCAGTTCTTAATACTCCCGGATGGGGAATACCAGACAATGCCTTTACCAGGTCTCTTCTCTGCAGCGCATCCAGCTTTTTATGGCCGAGTTTAGGAAGCAGATAGTTTTCTATGATATTCCGGTAAGCGTTGTAGGTATTATAAGTGATCCTTTTTTGACCGAGCATATGATGGTAAAACCAGAAATCATAAAACTCTTTCACGGTATAAGAAAAAGGGATGAAACTGCCGTTTGCGATTTCCATGAGGGCCTCATCCCTTTCTTGGCGGGCCAGCTGCTTGTTGGAAGAGGTGGTCCGCTGTACCATCTTCACATCGCCGGACTCAAAAACAAGTAAAAGACGGAAACAGTATTTTCGTCTGGCTTTTATGTATATAACGTCACCAAGGGATTTCCCGGAAATGAGCCTGCCATAAAGGAAGGTTTCCTTTACCGGCATCTGGAGATAGGGTTCATTCTTTTTCACAGGTTTTTCCCTCCTTTTTTCCAGCGCCAAGGACCGGGTCCAGGGAACCTGCAACGACAGCACCAACTTCAGGATCCGTACATGGAATCCTGTTGCAAAATGCCAGTGTTGTAGTCTGTTTTGTGTGGCCAAGGATACCAGAGACTGCTTCAAGGGAAAAATCCTGTTCGAGAAGAAAACGGGCGAACATATATCTCAGATCACGCATGTTCAGTCTTGGAAGACCCGCTTCTGTGGTGATCACTTTTAAAGCAGCTCCTAATGTAGAAACAGACTTTATCTTTGCTGTGGGGCCAAGACAAAGATAAGATTTATAGCCTGTAGCTGATGGATATTTTGTCAGGAGTTTCCTGTTTTCTTTCCGCCGGGCAGAAAGTTCCGAAAATAAAAAAGACGGAATTTTTAAGCTTCGGTTCTGTTTGGTCCCTTCCAGTTTTTTTAACTGGCAGTTCTTCCCGGAATCGTTCGAGGTATAGATCCTCTGGATTGTGATAGTCTGCTCATGACGGTTGAAATCCGAATACTTCAGTCCAAGGATTTCCCCGGGTGTCAGGCCGCAGAAAAGAGCCAGTTGAATCTCCAGGTAATGGTTGGAATTGGAAGCGGCAGTCAGGAATGTGCGAAGCTGTTCCGGGGAATAGAAAACCGGATTTCCGGGAGACTCCGGATAGTGCCGGATCTGCTGGAAGTCCATATCTGGAAGCCAGTTGTTTACACGGGCGTGTTTCAAAGCGTTGTGTAGCAGCTTATATGCATAATAGCCTCCATTGCAGCAGTAAGCCTGACAGGATTCCAGAACCCTATTGAGATAATCAAGAGTGACACATCCCAAAAGAATATCCTTATGCAGATGAGGCTGGATGATCAGGTTTATGATCCATTGCTTTTGAACCAGTGTACGGCTGCCATTAGAACCCTGAGCACACACATCATTCAGCCAGTAATCCAGATATTCCGAAAAGGTAAAAGGCATATCCCGCTCCTTTTTCAGTTTGGACAACTGGTCGTGGTAAGAAACCAGGGAACGTTGATAGCTCTCTTCTGCTTCTTCCCGGGATGAAAACCCGGTACGACGGCCGTATTCAATGGTGCAGATAAGAGGATTTACCAATTTGGTCAGATGAGCCCAGGTACCGTTGTCTTCCTGAAAGACGGGGGTTTTTGCTTGTTCTTTCATTGATTTGTTTTCTCCTTTGTGTGTTTGATATGCTTACAGATATTTCTCTATTACGAAACATTATATGAAGTTTCTCGGCTATTATCAATACAAAAGTTTCTTAATAACGAATTATTGATGAAAGTAGGGAATATCATGCAGAAACTCAGACCGGATATGAACATTGGCGGGAACATACAGAAAATACGGTATAGCCGAAAGCTTACACAGGATCAAGTGATTGCCAAAATGAATCTCATGGGGATCCAGATCTCCAAAAGTACCTATGCGAAGCTGGAAACAAATCGGATGAATATTAAAGTAAGCGAACTGGTGGCCATGAAGGAAATCTTTGAATGTGAGTTTAATGATTTCTTTGAAGAGCTGAATGAGTAATAATATAGATAAAATATTATTCGGGGAACTCTCTTATTATCTAGGTATATGGCAAAACGTAATTATATAAGAGGGTTCTCTGTCTTTTTATATAAGATAATGTCGTATGTGACAAAATGTTTACAAGAAGGTCAGAATTTTTAAATTCCTGATTTCTCTTAGCTTATGCGCCTATATCATATTGAAATTTCGCATATATAGAATGCCGCATTTTTTCATATAATTGCTTAAAATTTTCTTCTGCATCGTCAGAAGAGATAGTATTTGAAGTGATTAAGTCACTTTCGAGCCGACTGCTGTAATTAAGGGCAAACTCAGGGTATTTCAGAAATGTATCCAGGGCAGCAGATTCCAGTTCCTCTCCTACTTTCAAACGTTCCAACTGAATACTATCAAAAAGTTCTTGTGTCATAGGTACGATCCCGTATATTGCAGCCCATTGAGTCTGAGTGAAATGTTTCAATTCTGCCGGCAATGTCAGTAATTTTTGTTTTTGCTCCAAGGTCAATTCGTTGAATAAACTTTTTTCCATAATCAAAATTTCCTCCCATTGGAATAAGTGTGTGCAAGTAATTACAGTAGAGATTCTACAACTTATAATTCAATTATATATTAGTTATCCTATACTTACAATCCTGAATAATATTGTAGTTGAGGGTAATGGTATATGGAAGATCGTAATTATGGAACTATCCGGATCAAATTGGATGAAATGATAGAAAAGCAAAACATCAGTAAGAACAAATTGGCTCACCGCGCCGAAATGCAAAGGACCCAACTCAACCAGTTTTGTAAAGGAACGGTAACACGGCTGGATACCGCTGTTTTAGCCAGGTTGTGCTGTGCATTGAATTGTAAGATCGAGGATCTGTTGGAGTACGTTCCACCAGAAAATAAGGAAAAATAAATATATCTCATAAGCTAAAAAGTGCAGAGAAGTATATTATACAGTTATACGTCTCTGTACTTTTTTGCTTATGATGGTCATATCCTTAATGAAATCATTGTAGGTAACCATCCGCTATGTTTTCACTCATGTGTGAGATATACCCCAACAACCTATATTCCCTTTCATTTTTCCAGTCACAGATCGTGCCATCAGCAAAATTAAAATCTATACCTCTTCCCTTTGCAATATTCATACTTCTTGTAAATGTATTGTATAATCCTACTGTAGCCCATGAAAAAGCTGTATCCATGAAAAACACAGCTATCTCATAAGTGATATTGAATCCACAGCCAATCGTGCTACAATAAAATTATACATTTCAATATAAGAAGGAGGTCATTCTATGGCACTGCAAGAAGATTTCAATCAAATAATAGATTACGCACATTTTTGGAACTGGGCTCCTGATTGGGGAGAAGTGCAAAGAATATACGAGAAATTCCCTGATTCCTTCTCCGTACTTACGCCCTTTGCGTATTCCTATTTGGAAGAACTGATTAGAATTACAACCTCCGACTATGGACTTCCTTTATTCGATCGTAATGGGCAACCAGTTAAGGTCAATGTTGGCATGAAGTTGATTTCTTTGGCAATAGCAGAAAATCAAAATAATCAGGAATATGTCAAGGTTCTGGAAGAAACAAAGAAATATTTCAAATATGTAAAAGTAAACAACGATGAAAACGGGCGAAACAGAGTTATGCATGGATTCGTTCATCCCCGTTTTTGGAGCAAGGAGAACTTCGAACAACTCATTCATCATATTGCTGTTCTTTCACCTTACTCAAAGTTTTAATCTATAACTTCGCTTTGAAATACGTTTGGAATACTCGCTTGTGATTCTGAGGAACCATCTTGAAAGGATCTGCGTTTAGCAATTCCGATTGAGATTTCACCTGTTTTAAGAGATTTAATAACTGTTATATTTTGTTATTAAATTCTCCGTAAACCCTTGAAAACACTGAATTTATCACTGGTGAGCTTTCCCTTATTGTTTCCCTTGTGTTATATTGTCCCACCAGTGTTTACGAACTCTGATAAGGGCAAATACAAGGGCAAGAAAATCCTATAAAACAGTATAACACAAAATAAAAGTGACATGGTGAACTGATTGAAATGCTTCTGATTTTTGCAACAAATGATTGATTTAACGATAAGGAGATTTGATACGATGAGAACAATATTTGCAGAATACAATCCCAAGCGCAACAGTATTGATGTTTATACCTCTGTTGGCTATATGCTCCGCATTGACTGTTGGGAAGCTGAAAAGGACTTAAAAACCACATCAGGATCAGACTGTGCATTAAACGCACTCGCCATTGATGATCCTCTTGAATATGCAAGATTATATCTTGATGGAAATTTGCAGATGTGGGTAGATGCGGAAGACTCATTAGATATTTTTTAATTTTTAAACAAATACAACAGTTTAAATAACTATTAGCTACAATATTTCCGGAAAATTCATCATAGGTTTGTATAAACGCAAAGAAACGGCGGCTCTGAAAATCAAAGTCGCCGTTCTAAATTGTCTGGTTTTTCTTTTGCCGTCATGCGGCAGATAATCAATTCATTCTATTTTGAACTTCTTTTATGCTACCTGATGTCTGCAATAGGAATGAATCGCCAAGAATGTAAACACAAATAATTCAATTCCTGCCGAAATCAAAATAACATGCGGTGTCCAGAAACTCATTCCACCGATATTCAGATAATTGAAATTTGCAAGCTGAGAAAGGAAATTGTTCTGCATACCAATTCCGGCAGATGGAAGTATGGTAGAGAGCCATGTTGCTCCCATCGCCACATAAGCAAAAAGCGACATGAGAAGAACTACGATAGAGATCAGCAAAACTGTCAATGTGTCTTTACATTTTGCAGACAGGAACAACATACAGCTAACCGTTGCTAATACAGAAAGTAAGCCCGCTGCTGCGAGAATTATCTGCAACTGCCCCAGATTGATGTTTGGCAGGTTACAGTCAGGTAACGCTGGAAAAAACTAATTCCTGAATTTGATTCTTTTTTCATGATATCTGCTCTCCTTAAATTATTTACAACAATCCCCGTCACCGCATCCAAGGCAAGTAAGGGATTATATAAAGTGTTTGTAATTCATCAATGTCTCACAATTCAAAGAATAGTGATGCCATTTTCCTTCCTTACGATCATTCACAAGGCCGCATCCTACTAATATCTTCATATGATGGGATAAAGTTGGCTGGGTAATTTCAAATCTTTCCAAAAGTTTACCCCCGCACTTTTCTCCATCCGACAGCATCTGTACAATTTCCAGCCGGTTCGCATCGCCCAAAGCCTTGCATATCAAAGCCACATCCATTGCATTCATATTGACACCTCACATTGATCATTGTCTATGTTCAATATAATATATACATAGATATTTGTCAATGTATGTATTTTTAAAAAAGAGAATCAAGTTTTTGATTCTCTTCATACATTCATTATAGCTTTTATCATCCATTTTATTTGCCCCAAACAGCCGCTGCATTCGACCTTACAAGCAGTTCTTCCACAGGCAGACCAATCGGACAAATATCATGACAAGATAACGACTTCCCGCATCCCTCAAAATATTTCTTCTTATATTCAGCAGAAATCTCATTCAAATGAGTGCTTTCCTGTTCTTCATTCAGAATCCGAAATGCGTTGACTGCAGCAACAGCGCCTGCGAAAGTCCCATTTGCAGAGAAGTTAGGACACACTTCAAGGCAGAAGCCACACATCAGACAGCGTGCCGACTGGTATCTCGGTTCATGTGTCCACGGATTCATATAAGCTTCACTTTCAAGCCAAAGGTTCAGTTTTTTCAAATTTTCAAACAGAATTGACCGGTCAACGATCAAATCTCTTACAAGCGGAAATTTGCTTAAAGGTTCCAAGATGATTGTAGAACCTTTTAACGTATGTAGAAATGTAGAGCATGCCAACCTCGGACGTTCGTTAATCAGCATGGCGCAAGCCCCACATTTTCGCACCATACAGCTACATTCCCAGCTGATGGGAGTAACTATATTTCCTGAGTTATCTTTCAAAGGGGTTCTACTGTTCAATTCCTTTAGAACAGTGGCAACAGAGCTGTTTTTGCTTCCGTCATACTCAAATTCCTGCCAATAACTGTCTGATTTCTGACTCTCCTGCCGCCTGATTCTTATTTTATATACCAAGTGAATCACCGCCTTTCTGGAACAGGTACAAAGGAAATCTGTATCTGCTTTCCATCAAATCTGGCTACCGTTGTTTTAAGGTAATCATCGTCATTGCTCTTCGGATAATCCTCCCGCCAGTGTGCACCACGGCTTTCTTTTCTTGCAAGAGCACTCTTTAGAACTGCCATGCCAAGCAATGGGAGATTTCCTGTCAGCGCTTGTACCGTTTGAATCCCATTTAACAACGTATTCTCATTTCTGACAACGCCCATAGTCTCCTGCATCACTTTGTTTAATTGCTTTATTTCTGAAATTTGAGACGCTGGTGGAAAATCTATCTGTGTCGCACAAGATAGATCTACTACATCTGCCTGTTCGCATGCTGATTTTGCCGCAACACGTCCTCCGTATAACGCTCCTAACAGAGAATTTCCACCAAGACGGTTGGCACCATGATATTGGGCACAGCATTCTCCGGCAGCGCAAAGATTCTGAATCGGCGTTCTGTGCTGCTCATCCACCAGAATGCCTCCCATAAAATAGTGAATTCCCGGTAAAACAGACACCGGTTCCTTTCGTATATCTTTATGCAGATAGGTCATACAATCGTCTGCCAGACCAGATAGCTTATTTGAAATAATCTCCTCCGATATTTCCGTCATGTCAAGAAATACCTCTGATTCATGGCTGACCTTCCATATCTCTCTGGCGGTAATATCTCGTGGCATCAGATTTCCAAGCTCCGGGTATTTTTCCTCCATGAAATACCATTGTTTTCCATCTTTCATGGCAAACAACCTGCCACCTTCCCCTCTGGCCGCCTCGCTGATGAGCATGCGTTTTCCACCACATTTCACAGTTGTCGGATGGTACTGGATCATCTCGCCATTTGCCAGAGGAACACCAAGCCGGAACAATTCTGCGGTGACTTCTCCTGTATTGCTCAGCGAACCCGTTGTATTTCCAAACAATCCGTGCATACCACCGGTGGCAACAATAACCGCATTCCCCGGTAATTCCACAGTCTCCTAACTGTATTCATCCCTGATTACGCAGCCACAACAAATATTGCCACACAGACGAAGTGTTAGGAAAGAATGATGGCTGAACCGTTCTACCATACCAGATGCTTCTTTCCTGCGAACAGCATCTATCATAGCTGTCATGATCTGCTTCCCGGTATCGCTCTGTGCAAAAGCAGTCCGTTTCTTTTTCTGCCCGCCAAAATTCCGCAGATCCACATCATCATAGCCACTCATGTTAAATTTAACTCCAAGTTTTAGCAGCCAGTGCACCAGCTCCGGTGCTGCCTGTGTCATTCCCCAAACTGCATTTGGATCTGCCAGACCACATGCTGCCTTTATTGTATCTGTAAAATGTTCTTCGGGACTGTCGTTTTCATCTTTTGTATTCAAAGCTGCGTTGATACCGCCCTCCGCCATAACAGACTGTGCCCGCTCTGACGGAAGGGAGGAAACCAGTTTTACATTGCATCCATTTTCCGCTGCCTGCAAAGCCGCTGAAAGTCCTGCCAGTCCAGCACCTATAATAACAATTGTCTTACTCATAGATATTGCCACCCAATATAATATAAAATAACCGCTCCCGCTATAAAAAGAAGAAGCACCGAAAGGATCAAATAAATATCACTCCTTCGTTCTTTATAACTGATGATTCCCAGTGATACGAGCAATGGGCGGATATTGATAAAAATATGGACAAAGATTGCCGCTACGAACAAAAGCTGAGTTACCATCTTTACCGTTGTAAAAGGGAACAAAATATATGTCCCATTCTGCACCTTTCCAAACAAGCCAATATGGAATAACAGCAGAATCATTATTGCCAGCCCACTGGCTCGTCTCGCCCAGAATATGGCGTTCTGTTTCAGATACATTTTTCCGGATTGCTTCGCTGTCTGTAAACTCTGAACTGTCAGGATGACACCAATCACCGTATGCACAACAAGAATACCAACACCAATCCATGCAAGAAGTTTCCCTGCACTACTTCCAACTCCGTTCAGCATAAAGCTTCCCATGATTCCATGAATCATAAAAATGAGAAGCATTAAAACAGACAAAATCGTATTCCATTTTCTCATAAATTCCCGCTCACCTCATTTCTTCGCTGTCCATGATCATATAGTCCATCTGTGTTAGCGTTGTAACGTCAATAAAATCATCCGATGCCAGGAATACATCATACTTTCCACTTACCACTCTTGATAGCATCATTGTGTTACTGTACTCTTTCAGATCTACGAAAAAACCGGCCTGTTTCAACCTGTCACAGAGTTTCTTAGCATAACTGACAAGCGGATAATCCGTCTCAGATACATATAACCGAAAACTAATGTCCGTTTTCATGAGATCTGTTTCATTTGTTTCCGAATCGTCCAGTGCCAATTCTTTTAATTTATTCCGGGTGTTCTCGTTGTCGAGACCATCTGACATCATATTAATACCGAGAACATAAGAGCCTTCCAACTGTGCGGAGGCTTGAGCCGCCTTTTTTGACTTCGGTGTTGCTCCTGTGACTGCATCAATCATAGAAGGCGGTGAATGTAATATGACACCAAAACCTACAAGAAAAACAATCGTAACAACTAACAGAATCAGTTTTCGTTTCACATTCCCACCTCATTTCCTATTTTTTCAAAATTCTCATTGCGTTCAAAACAGCAATTATGGTAACGCCTACATCACCAAATACAGCTTCCCACATTCCCGCAATACCAAGAGCGCCAAGAATCAGGAACACACTCTTAATTCCAAGGGCAATCACTATATTCTGCATGACAATTTGCTTTGTCGCTTTTGCCACATCAATCGCATCCACCAGCTTAGATGGTTCATCTGTCATCAGAACCACATCCGCAGCTTCAATGGCCGCATCTGAACCAAGACCACCCATTGCGATACCAACATCCGCACGAGCAAGGACAGGAGCGTCATTGATACCATCACCAACAAAAGCTAATTTGCTTCCCTGTCTCTTTTTACTGTCCAAAAGCTCAACCTTTTCCACTTTTTGATCAGGAAACAGTTGTGCATAATATTCATCCAACTGCAATTCTTCCGCAACAGCCTTTCCGATTTTTTCATCATCACCAGTAAGCATGACTGTTTTTTCCACACCGATATGTTTCAAATCAGAAATTACTTTTTTGCTGTCCGGCTTTACTTCATCTGTTATCAAAATGCATCCGGCATATTGACCATCTACTGCTACATAAACCTTTGTACCAACTTTTTCACAGGCTGTGTACTCCACATGCTCTGAATCCATAAGTTTCGTATTGCCAGCATAAACTTTCTTCTTTCCTGCCATGGCACTGATTCCATATCCGGAAATTTCCTTGTAATCAGAGATAACTGATTGGTCAATTTCTTTTCCATAAGCAGAGAGAATGGATTTTGCAATAGGATGGTTAGAAAAGCTCTCTGCCTGGACCGCATACTCCAGAACCTGTTCTTTTGAAAATCCATTTGCAGGCAGAATATCAGTCACATTGAAAACACCCTTTGTAAGTGTTCCAGTTTTATCGAACACAATAATGCTGACATTATTAAGCGCCTCTAAATAATTACTTCCTTTTACAAGAACACCTCGTTTAGATGCCGCACCAATACCTCCGAAGAAAGTCAGCGGGATTGAAATGACCAATGCACATGGGCAAGATACCACAAGGAAAACAAATCCTCTGCGAATCCACTCTGTCCAACCTCCACCAAGAAGGATCGGTGGCAGAATTGCCAGAATAGCTGCTAAGATTACAACAACAGGAGTGTAATAACGTGCAAATGTAGTAATGAAATTTTCTGTTGGTGCTTTTCTACTGGACGCATTCTCCACAAGATCAATAATCTTTGAAGCAGTAGATTCACCAAATGCTTTCGTTGTCTTAATCGTTAAAACACCCGTCTGATTCATACAACCGGAAAGTGCTTCGTCTCCTTTATGAACGCTTCTCGGAACCGATTCTCCAGTTAAAGCCCTCGTATCCAGCATAGAATCTCCATCCAATACCACACCGTCTAATGGGATTTTTTCACCAGGCTTTACAATAATAATCTCACCAATGGCAACACTTTCAGGAGATATGGTAATCAATTCTCCGTTCCTTCTGACTGTAGCACAATCCGGACGTATATCCATTAAATCTGATATAGATTTTTTGGAACGCTCAACAGCCAATGACTGGAAAAATTCACCAACTTGATAGAACAGCATAACAGCAACTGCTTCCGGATATTCACCAATGACAAAAGCACCAATCGTAGAAACGCTCATCAGGAAATGTTCATCAAACACACGTCCCTTTGAAATATTCCTCACAGCTTGCCATACAACATCCCCGCCAAGAATAATATAGGAGACAATGAGAAAAACTAACTCGACAGGCAGTGGTACTTTCGCAAAAACTGTCAATGCCATACCAATACCATAGATTGCTGCGCCAATCGCTAAACGAATCGTCAACTTCTTGTCCTCATTGTTATAGGATGTATTGGTATCCTGTTTTTTTGCAGGTATATAGTATTCCTGTGCAATTTCGGAAACTTCTACATCTGGCTCATGGCTGTGGACAATCGTTTCAATCTGACTGGCTATTGTATTTGCGGCAACTGGAGCAACATTGATTGTCAGCGTCTGCTTCATCAAATTTACAACTGAGGATTGTACTCCATCCAATTCTCCGACTTCTTTTTCAATTTTTGCGGAGCAGTTCGGACAGTCCAAGCACTTTAACAAATAACTCTTTGTAACGGGGATAATTGTTTCTTCCTGAACCTCCACACTCGGCTCATGGCTGTGGACAATCGTTTCAATCTGACTGGCTATTGTATTTGCGGCAGCTGGAGCAACATTGATTGTCAGCGTCTGCTTCATCAAATTTACAACTGAGGATTGTACTCCATCCAATTCTCCGACT
>NZ_JBCPGE010000074.1:0-2437 GCF_040914025.1 Ruminococcus sp. RTP21484sp1_RTP21281st1_A8_RTP21281_210402 | reverse complement strand
TTCTTTTTCAATTTTTGCAGAACAATTCGGACAATCCAATCCTTTTAACGAATAACTCTTTGTAACATTCATAACGGTTTCTTCCTGAACTTCCACATCGGGCTCATGACTATGAACAATCGTTTCAATCTGACTGGCTATCGTATCTGCGGCTGTCTGAGTAACATTGATTGTAAGCGTCTGCTTCATCAGATTTACCACTGAGGATTGCACTCCATCCAACTCTCCGATTTCTTTTTCAATTTTTGCGGAACAATTTGGACAGTCCAACCCTTTTAATAGAAATATGCGTTTCATGATAATCTCCTTATAATTTGTTTAATTGTTCAATTACTCAACTATAATATTAAAAAATATTATTTCTGCCAAAGATGCTCAAATCCCTTGTCAATAATCTCTTTCACATGATCATCTGCCAGCGAGTAGTAAACTATCTGTGCTTCTTTACGGAATTTTACCAGATTCGCTAGGCGTAATGCCTTTAACTGATGCGAAATTGCAGATTTTGTTACCCCCAGTAGCACTGCAAGATCACATACACACATCTCACTCTGTTCTAGAGCGTGTAAGATTTGTACTCTAGTTCCATCTCCAAATAGCTTAAACAAAGAAGCCAACTGGATATAATCATCTTTTGGCTGCATCTTGGATTTCACATCATTCACAATATCCTCATGAATTACATCGCAATTACAAATATAAGACGTTTTTGACATATATTCACCTCCAAATAATAATAGTTGAACAATTACTCAACTATTATTATACTTATTTTTAAATTAATGTCAATAAGCTGATGTTAGTTCCCCATAAATTTTACAATTAAAACCAGCTCTTTATTCTTTTCTTAATCTTTTTTTCCCAGTATACCGTTTTGGCTTTCTTGTCACACTTCCTGTAAATTCCGATTGAGCTTTCCCTTATTGTTTCCCTTGTGTTATATCGTCCCGCCAGTGTTTACGAACTCTGATAAGGGAAAATACAAGACCAAGAAAATTATGTAAAACAGTATAACACAAAATAAAAGTGACATGGTGAACTGATTGAAATGCTTCTGATTTTTGTAGCAAATAATTGATTGAACGATAAGAAGATAAAATACGATGAGAACAATATTTGCAGAATATAATCCCGGACGAAACAGCATTGATGTTTATATCAGTGCAGGCTATATGCTTCGCATTGACTGCTGGAAAGCAGAAAAGAATTTGAGAACCACACCCGGATCAGATTGTGCATTAAACACACTTGCCATTGATGAACCACTAGAATATGCGAGACTGTATCTTGATGGAAATTTACAGATGTGGGGTAGATGCAGAAGATTCCTTGACATTATAGTAATGTTCAAAAAACGCTGAGAATAATTTCTTCTCAGCGTTTCTGACGACTATTCGGACTTATTTTTTCCAGTAATTCTATTGTTTATGTTATTCCTGCTATATTGGAAGAAGATATCAAAGCACTGATTTATTGATTGTAATTATATTTTTTTCACTCTGCAAACCCGGAAGTTATATCATCACTTTGCTGCCAGATACTATAGATCTGATACAACATTGATCGGATTTCCTTCCATAAACTGCTTTATATTATCCGCCAGAATAGAAACCAACCGCTGTCTTGTCTCAAGTCCTTTCCATCCCATATGTGGCGTCAAAAGGACTTGATCCATAGTATAAAGAGGGTTTGTTTCTTCAGGTGGTTCAGTTTCCTGAACATCAAGTCCGGCTCCTGCAATCATACCATTTTCTAATGCTTCTATAAGAGCAGCCTCATCAATAAGCGCACCTCTTGAAGTATTAATAATAAACGCTGATGGCTTCATAAGCGATAGAGTTTCTTTATTGATCATATGTTTTGTACTTTCTGTCAATGGACAGTGCATGGAAACATAATCACTATTCTTAAGCAGCTCCTCAAGCGATACATAGCAGATCCCCTTCTCATCCTCTTTCGGTGTCCTGGCATATACAAGTATGTTCATATCCAAAGCCTGTGCGATCTGGATAACTTTCCTGCCAATGTGTCCTGCACCTATAACACCAAGTGTTTTTCCATTTACCTCAACATGCGGAACCTGAAGATTTCTGGTAAAATTGTCATGATTTCCGCATGCCAGCATCTTCATCTGTACCTGCATTGCAGAACTCAGATTCAATATCATCATGATCGCAGTATGTGCCACACGTTCTGTGCTGTATGCCGGGATATTGCAGACTGTAATCCCCTTCTTTCGTGCTGCTTCAAGATCAATATTATTATATCCTGTACCTGCCTCGCAGATCAGTTTAACAGATTCCGGAAATTTCTGTATCATTTCTGCACTCACAGGCATCTCCTTTGTTACAATGATATCTTAGGCGTTTGCGAAACGCCAAAAGCCGCATAAATACGGCATTTTTTTGTTGTTAAAATAAAATATCTCCTCAAGGTT
>NZ_JBCPGE010000073.1:0-15855 GCF_040914025.1 Ruminococcus sp. RTP21484sp1_RTP21281st1_A8_RTP21281_210402 | reverse complement strand
CCGTGAGGTGCCATTAAAGTACATCCAAATGCCATGGACATTGCACCTGCAAGACCAGATCCAATAATACATGCCGGAAGCACATGAAGCGGATCAGCTGCTGCGAAAGGAATGGCTCCCTCTGTGATAAATGCAAGTCCCATAATAAAGTTGGTCGGACCGGATTCTCTTTCTTCCTTTGTAAATCTGTCTTTGAAAAGAAGGGTGGCAAGTGCGATAGCGCATGGCGGAACCATACCACCAACCATAACGGCTGCCATAATATCATAGTTACCAGCTGCAATCGCTGCAGTACCAAATACATATGCAGCCTTGTTAAACGGACCACCCATGTCGATTGCCATCATTCCGCCAAGGATCAGTCCAAGAATGATCTTGCTGGAGCTTCCCATGGAGGTAAGTCCGTTATTCAGTGCTGTATTGATACCCCCCATGATGGGCTCTACAACAAACAGCATCAGAAGTCCCATGAGCAGAATACCAACAACCGGATAAATCAGAACCGGTGCGATCTTCTCAAGAGCTTCCGGAAGCTTCTCACATACCTTACGAAGTCCCAGAATAATATATCCTGCTGCAAAACCAGCTACCAGAGCACCAAGGAAACCTGAAGTTCCGCTGTGTGCCATCATTCCACCCACAAAGCCAAGTGCAAGTGCCGGTCTGTCACCGATTGCCATGGCAATAAATCCCGCCAGAACCGGAAGCATAAAACCAAATGCCACATCACCGATTTGTTTGAACATAGCTGCCGCCGGAGTAATAGACCCAAAATTAGAGCGCTCGGCTACATCCAGGGCATTCATATCTACCATAAGACCATCGATCAAAAAGGCAATGGCGATCAGAATACCACCGCCAACTACAAACGGAAGCATATGGGAAACACCATTCATCAGCTGGGTGTAAATCTTGTGTCCCACACTGCCGCCGGTCTTATTCTGACTCTGTGATGAGGCTGATGCATTTCCACTGTGATAAACCGGTACGTTTCCAGACATAGCAAGCTCTACAAGCTCATCAGCCTTATTGATTCCGTCAGAAACCTGACGCTGAATCACCTTCTTGCCATCGAAACGATCCATTGGAACCTGAGCATCGGCTGCAACGATAATGCAGTCTGCATCCTGAATCTCCTGCTCTGTAAGCACATTCTTAGCTCCGCCAGATCCTCTTGTCTCAATCTTCACAAAGCAGTTCTTCGCCTTGGAAGCCTTCTCAATTCCTTCTGCTGCCATGTAGGTGTGGGCAATTCCTGTAGGGCAGGAAGTAACAGCCAGAATCTTAAACTGATCCGCTTCAGCCTCTCCCATATCGGCCAGACGCTCATCTACGCTTTTCTTCTCCTCGTCTGCCTGATCAATGATCGCAAGAAATTCCTCTGGTGTCTTCGCAGCACGAAGGCTCTTGGTAAATTCCTCATCCATCAGCATCATGGAAAGCTTGCTGAGCACATCCAGATGAACATTATCCTCTGTATTCGGCGCAGCAATAAGAAACAGCAAGGTAACCGGCTCTCCGTCAAGAGAGTCAAAGTCAACCCCTCCCGGGATCACCATAGCGGCAAGTCCTGGTTTCTCTACTGCATCACATTTACCATGAGGAATGGCGATTCCCTCCCCGATTCCTGTGGTACTTTCTTCCTCTCTGGCATAGACCTGCTTACGGTACGCTTCCTCATCATTAATCTTGCCACTTCTGGTCATAAGGGAAACCGCTGCATCCAGAGTCTGAGACTTATCTGCTGGAGCAGCATTTAACGAAATACTTCTTACGTCCAGTAAATCTGTGATCCTCATTTCTTCCTTTCCTCCTGATCCTTTCCTGTGATCTGCTGATATACAGCTTCAATCTCTTCTCTGGTAGCAAGATTCTCAGAAAACGCACTGGCACTTCCAGCTGCGATTCCCATGTGGAACGCATATTCATAATCCTGCTTCTCCATATATCCTGCCATAAATCCGGCAACCATGGAGTCTCCGGCTCCAACACCATTGATCAGCTTGCCTTTCGGTGCAGGCTCCTCATAAACGTCTCCATTCTCAGCAATAAGGACCGCGCCTTCTCCTGCCATGGAGATCAGTACATTCACAGCTCCCATCTTCTGGAGTTTCTTACCATATGGGATCACGGACTGGCGGTCTTTCAGTTCCACACCGAAGATCTCACCAAGTTCATGGTTATTTGGCTTAATTAGAAATGGATGATAGGGGAGAACCTTCATCAAAAGATCTCTCGTCGCGTCCACTGCGATTCTTACACCTCTGCCGTCCAGCATAGCCATGATCTTCTGGTAGGCATCATCCGGCATGGATGATGGAATGCTTCCGGAAAGGAAAAGTACATCGCCCTGTCCAAGCTCTCCTAACTGCTTCATCAGCAGATCCACCTTATCAGTTCCAATCTTCGGTCCCTGTCCATTGATTTCTGTACCGTCTATACTCTTCAGCTTCAGATTGATTCTGGAAAAGCCTTCCCCTACCTGGATGAAACCATTCCTCACCCCCATCTCCTCAAGACGCCGGATAATCTCATCTCCGGTAAATCCGGCTGTAAATCCAAGGGCTGTACTCTCAATTCCCAGATTCATAAGAACTGTAGAAACATTAATTCCCTTGCCTCCCGGCAAAAGCATCTCCGAACTGGTTCGATTGGTAAGACCAAGCTGGAAGTTCTCTACCGACACGATGTAATCCAGTGACGGATTAAAAGTCACAGTGTAAATCATTTCTGCCTCCTGCTTATTTTTGCTTGTTTTTGATTTGTTGTGCTTATTATACTTTCATATACAGTCAAAGTCAATCAATCTTTTTCACAAGATTTTCACTTATGATTTATTACAATTGCACAAATATGAATTATTTTGACTGTTTTTGATTTTTTATATGCAACGATGTGCCAGAGCATGTTCAAAAAAGCTTTCTGCAAGATGTACGTCACAATTTGTGGGAGATTTTGTCCGGATGAGGGCGTCGTAGCAGGCTACGGCAACCGAATTCGGGCGAAACATACCGCAAAGTGGGGCGTACAGATTGCGGGAATGATTTTTCAGACGCGCTCCAGTACAGTGAAAATTAAGTATCAGCCACATTGGCGCAGTATATGACAGATCAGACAGGTCAATATAGCGGTTATTTACTATTGGCTGTACGAATAGTAATATCCATAAATCACAAAAAAATGCAGATATCAGGCTGTGCCCCAACCTGAACCCTGCATTTTTCTGTATTTTATAATGATGGTCAAAATCAGTCATCAAATTCTGTTATTTTAATCAGTTCGAAGCGCTGTCACCGGATCACTTTTAGCAGCTTTTCTTGATGGGATCAGTCCGCCAAGAAGAGTCAGAACCACGCTCAGTCCGATCAGAACTACTGCTGCTACAGGAGGAAGAGCCGCCTTCACATTCACTCCGTCAGCCAGTGACCGGATAATGCTGTTCGCAGGAATGAGAAGAAGCAATGTAATTCCAATCCCCATAGCACCTGCGCAAAATCCGATAATAAACGTCTCCGCATTGAACACCTGTGACACGTTGTGCCTGGAAGCACCAATCGCTCTTAGAATACCAATTTCTTTTTTCCTCTCCAGAACACTGATATACGTGATAACACCGATCATAATGGAAGAAACCACAAGGGAAATCGCTACAAAAGCCACCAGAACATAACTGATAATATTTACAATATTCGTAACTGACGACATCAGCGTTCCCACAAGATCCGTATAAGTGATCACCTTCTCATCCTCTCCTGCCGCTTCCATATCCGCGTTATACTGATCCAGAATACCTACAATTTCTGATTTACTTTCAAAATCCTTTGGATAGATATTAATTCCGCCAGGAACATTTAGATCTGCATATCCAAGCTTTTTCAGATTTCCGTCATAAGAAGAATTTTCAGATGACAGCAGGGACATCATGAGCTCTGAGAGGTCGTCCTCATTCATGTTCATCTGAATTGCTTTTGCAAAAGCCTCCGGATTAATGGAAAGCGCATCTTCCATATTTCCCATGCCGCTTCCCAATCCGCCAAGTCCGCTCATAGCCTGGCTCATGGCAGAAGTAAGACTCGATGATACACTGGTCATCACAGACTGCATTGCCTCCTGCATACCGGAACTGATATTTCCCATCATCTGCTCCATAGCAGTCTGGATTCCCTTTGTAAGCTGTTTTTCCACCTGTTCCATTATCTCTGTAAATTTTGACTCAATCCCCTTTGCGATCGCATCTGTGAAAGAAGTCATCATGGCTTTCATGTAAGTTTCCATTGCCTGGGAAAACTGCGTCTGCACCTCGCTGGTATCCACAAGAGTCATAAGTCCATTCATGAGACGATTCTGCCCATCCTCTGTCTGCATATATTCCAGAAAATAGATTCCCAGATTAGCCGGGTCCGGAAGGGAATTATTCCTGGCATACTCCGGATAAGCAGCTACAACGTCCTGCATAAGAAGATCCCGTATCTGTTTTGTGGTAATATTCACTGTCACGCTGTTTTTAACCAGATTCTCTGCTTCCTCTTTGATCTGCTGCTGGATTTCCCCCTGACTTAAAAAGGCAAGAATGCTAGCCACATCTGTCTGGGTGATACCATTTGCCTTGGCATACTCCTGATACTGGTTCATCAGCCCCACAGCCACTGCGATCAGTTTTTCCGAAGACATATCCACGTTCACGTTATTTTTCACCAGCTCCTGCAGATCCTTGCACAGACGTTCGTTCATCTCTTTTGATGTCAAATACTGCTTCAATGCTGCCTGCATTTTATCCATATCTGCTTCCGGTTTATCTTTAATGCTTTCCTGATAACCAGTAAGAACCTCTTTCAGCAAAGCAGTTACCTTCTCTTCTGTAAAATCAAACTTCACTGACTTCAGCGCTTGACTCATATCCGGAACCTGGTCTGCCGGAAGATTTTTCAGAATTTCTTCCGGATCAATCATATGGGAAAGATCCAGATCAAGGTCATCCAGCTTGATAAGCTTGGAAAGATCCGGCATACTGCTCTCATCCAGATTTATATTTCCAGCCAGAGCTGACATGTCAGGCATATCCGGCATTTCCACATTCAATCCGGAGGACAGCCCCGAAAGACTGGACAGGTCCATATTAAATCCACTGAGATCTACCTGAAAGGCCTCCTGCAGGGCATCCGCATTAATGGAAAAAAGGGATTCCATGTCAAACTTACTGTTCTCATTGTCTTCTTTTCCAAATTCCTCTCCGGTAAAAACATTTATCTTTTCATCCGCCAGCTGCTGCTTCACAATTTCACTGGAAGCAGCCTTCTCGATCACATGTCTGGTAAGCTCCGGAGTATAACAGATTCCAGCAGTGAGCATGGAAGCAGTGGCACCTTCCACAGGCTGGACAATTCCCACAACTGTCAGGTCTTCTCCTTTTTTCACCAGTTTTTTCATATAAGAGCTGTTGTCTGATTTATCCTTCCAGACCTTATATTCTTCATCAAATTCATAATAATCGGTACTGCTTACCAGCTTAAATTTCTTCCCCAGGATTTCATCATAGGTGTATGATTCCTCGTTCTCTGGCGTTTCCACTGCCTCTTCTGCCATAAATTTCTGAACCATATCATCCAGTTCTTTACCGTCCCGAAGTCCAAGAGTGTACTGGAGAAAATCACTGATATCGCCCTGTGAAGTAAGCACCAGCACACATTCTTTATAATTTTCAGGCCATCTTCCCGCTTTCACGTCATATTGATCCTTATAAAGATCAGCATCTTCCGGCATTTCATGAAAAACATCAGTGCTCATGGTAGAAGACATAATGCTGTTGGAGGAACCAGAGCCCAAGCCCATAGCAGAAAAAGATTTGTCCGGATTTACCTGTCGGATATTTTTTCCATTTTCCAGAAAAATCTGGGGAGATACAGAATATGTACACTCCACTGAATTCGCATACTGGGAAATGCTGCTTTCATTGCTGTCCAGATAAGCTTTCAGAGACTCCAGATCATTGGAATTCATTTTGGAGAACATATTAGTCACCATCTGGGCAACACCTACTTCCCCATCCTTTTTTTCACTCTGGGCTGTGGCAGCTCCCATCATCATGGAGGTAAGATCTACACCTGTACTTTGTATCTGCAACGGATATTCCGAAAGTGTTTCTTCTTCCATATTTGTAATGTATTTGTCTACACCATTTGATATGGAAAGGATCAGCGCAATTCCGATAATACCGATGGAGCCTGCAAAAGAAGTAAGTAAGGTCCGGGCTTTCTTAGTCTTCAGATTCTGAAAGCTAAGGGAAAGTGCAGTAAAAAAGGACATGGAGGATTTTCCCATATTCTTGTGAACAGGAGGTGCCATGCTCTCGCTGTCTATCACAAACGGATCTGTATCAGAAAGGATCCGCCCATCTTTTACCGTCACGATTCTGGTGGCATAAAGCTGGGCAAGCTCCGGATTATGGGTGACCATTACTACCAATCGTTCCTTTGCGACCCCTTGCAAAAGATCCATAACCTGTACACTGGTATCTGAATCCAGGGCTCCTGTTGGCTCATCCGCCAAAAGAATTTCCGGGTCATTTACAAGTGCTCTGGCAATTGCCACTCGCTGCATCTGACCGCCTGACATCTGACTTGGCTTTTTGTGGATCTGGGCACCAAGGCCTACTTTTTCCAGAGCTTCTTTTGCACGGCGTCTCCGCTCACTTTTTGATACACCGGAAATGGTAAGGGCAAGCTCCACGTTTGCAAGAACTGTCTGGTGTGGGATCAGATTATAACTCTGAAACACAAATCCTATGGTATGATTTCGATAAGAGTCCCAGTCCCTGTCTTTATATTTTTTCGTAGAAATCCCATTGATGATCAGATCGCCACTATCGTACCGGTCAAGACCACCAATAATATTCAGAAGAGTGGTTTTTCCCGAACCGCTGGGACCAAGAATTGCCACAAATTCATTGTCCCGAAGACTAAGGCTCACTCCGTCCAGGGCACGCTGTACCAAATTTCCTGTTCTGTATTCTTTGTGTATGTCTTTGATCTGAAGCACTTACTACTTCCTTTCTGTCGCATAATAAATGTTTATAACCATTCACCAATTCAGGCAAAATATACCGCAAAGTGGGGCGCCGAAGATTTCGATTTTTATGTGAGTCAGATTCACATAAAATACCTTGCGGAATAATATTTGCTGAATAGTTCAAATATTTTTTATTATAATCTTAAATTGTGAACATATTGTGTTTTTAAAATAAAACCATTCTCTTGAAATCCAACTATTTCTATCGTATAATAAGAAGATACATTACCGCTTTAGAGAGATGATGCATGCAGATTGCGGCTATCGCAGTCTGATATAACTTACTTCAGAAAGGATGAAAAACATGAAGGTTTTACTCTTAAATGGCAGCCCGCGCAAGGAAGGCTGTACGTTCACCGCACTTAGTGAAGTGGCAAAAACACTGAATCATAATGGAATTGATACTGAGATTTTCCAAGCTGGAAATCCGGATACAGATAATGTAAAAGCCGCCGCGGCGAAATTAAAAGAAGCAGATGCGCTTATAGTTGGTTCTCCGGTATACTGGGCTTCCCCATCCGGACAGATCATTGAATTTATGGATAAGCTTTGCTCCATGGCAGGCAAAGACATGCTCCACAAACCAGCTGCAGCAGTTGCTTCTGCAAGAAGAGCCGGCACCACAGCTACTTTAGACGTTCTTCAGAAATATTTCAGCTATCATGAAATGCCTGTTGTATCTGCTAACTACTGGAACATGGTTCACGGAAATACTCCTGCAGAAGTTGCGCAGGATGAAGAAGGACTTCAGATCATGCGCTCACTTGGAAACAATATGGCATGGCTTCTGAAATCCCTGGAAGCAGGGAAAGCGGCAGGTATTGCAGTTCCTCAGGCGGAAGATAAGATCAAGACAAATTTTATCCGCTAAATATGGTGCAGTAGTTGTCATGTCTTCACATAAATGAAGCTCCAGAGCATATCTGAAAAAAGCTTTTTGCAAGATGTGCGTCACAATTTGTGGGAGTTTTTGCTCGGATGAGGGCGCCGTGGCAGGCTACAGCAACTGAATTCGAGCAAAATTTCCCACAAAGCGGGCGTGCAGATTGCAAGAATGATTTTTCAAACAGGCTCTGGCTGCACCAGTTTAATAATGTGTGTGACATGGAAGAAGTTCCGTTCGCATACATCAAAAAAAACTTCCAGAGAGGTATTTTATGCTGCAAATAATCGAAACCATCAACACCGCTGTAAATAATTTTATCTGGGGCGTTCCTGCAATGGTCTGTATTTTCGGAGTTGGTCTTTATCTTAGTATCCGCACCAATTTTCTTCAGATTCGCAAATTCCCCTACGCAATCAAAACAACCCTTGGACGTATTTTCCGCAAACGTGACGCATCTGACGGTGCTATCACGCCTTTCCAGGCAGTGTGTACAGCACTTGCAGCCACGGTCGGTACTGGCAATATTGCCGGTGTAGCAGGTGCTATCGCAATCGGCGGTCCCGGAGCCATATTCTGGATGTGGGTTTCTGCACTGTTTGGCATGTGTACCAAATATGCTGAGGTCACCCTGGCGGTACACTACCGCGAGATCAATGCCAACGGCGAACTGGTAGGCGGTCCCATGTATTACATCAAGAACGGGCTTAGCAAAAAATGGCATTGGCTGGCTTATCTGTTCGCAGCATTCGGCGTGCTCACTGTATTTGGTACCGGCAACGCCACACAGGTCAACACTATCACCACTGCGATCAATTCTGCATTGCTGAATTATAACGTGATCAGCGAAAGCGCCGTTTCCACTTCCAACCTGATCATCGGAATCATAATTGCCATTCTAATTGCCATGATCCTTCTTGGCGGAATCAAACGAATTGGCCATGTTACCGAAAAGCTGGTTCCATTTATGGCTCTGCTTTACATTCTTCTCGGACTGGGAGTTATCCTTCTGAACATTCAGAATGTACCAGCTGTATTCGCTTCTATTTTCAGAGGGGCATTTCAGCCTAGAGCTGTAACAGGCGGCATTGTTTTAAGTATGTTCACCAGTTTAAAAAAAGGTGTTTCCCGTGGTATCTTCTCTAACGAGGCTGGTCTTGGTACCGGATCTATTGCCCATGCGTGTGCAGATACCAAAAAGCCTGTAAAACAGGGTATGTTCGGTATTTTCGAAGTCTTTACAGATACCATCGTGATCTGTACACTGACTGCACTGGTTATCCTTTGCAGCGGCGTTGCTGTTGATTATGGAAAAGCAGCTGGCGCAGAGCTTACGATCCTTGGATTTACTTCTACATATGGAAGCTGGGTATCCATTTTTACAGCAGTTGCCATGTGCTGCTTCGCTTTTTCCACAGCAGTCGGATGGGGACTTTACGGTGCCCGTTGCATTGAGTTCCTGTTCTCTGAAAAAGTGATCAAACCATTTATGGTTATTTATTCCCTGGTTGCCATCCTTGGCGCAACTGCCAACCTTGGACTGATGTGGAGCATTGCAGAGACATTTAACGGTCTTATGGCAATTCCCAACCTGATTGCTTTGTTCCTGCTTTCCGGTACAGTTGTGAAGCTTACAAAAGAATATTTTGCCGGAGAGGGCAAAACAAAATAAATATAAAAAGGGACATCACATGAACCGTTTTCGCTCATGTGATGTCCCTTTCAGATTATTGATCAATCCTTATTCTCTTCCTCGGCAGCTGCATCTGTAGTTGTATCAGCATCTTCACTTTTCTCTTCCTCACCGATCTCAACTGCTTTTTTTTCTTCCTCAGTCTGCTCCTGCACATCCGTAACGCTTACCTTATGGTCATACCATTTGCCCTTTTTACCAATAATTGCCAGGTCAAATTCTTCATCCAGCTTCTCTACCGGAACATTGAATCCATAAACCTCCTCTGTCATGCCATCGCTGTAAGTTACCTTATCAATAGTAGGCTGAATCAGTTCGGCACCGTCTTTCTGTGCATCCTCTGCTGTTCCAAGAAAAACATTCTCAATATTCTTGGAAACGAGAGTAATATGAACGGTCATTTTACCATCCTTTACAGTGAGGGTAGCTCTTCCGTTGCAAGCCTCATTTACATGGAACATACTGCTGTCTGTGTCAAACTCTACACCATAAACACCGTCTTCAAGTTCGCTGTCTGCGGCATTCTCTGCACCATCTGTGGTTTCCTCTGCCTCAGCCTCTGTGGCTTCTGCAAATGCCGGGAATGCAGTTCCTGCTGTCATAGCGGAAATACTTACAGCTGTTAATAAAATGACTAATGAACGTTTCATAATAACTCTCCTTGCTTTTTCTTTATTTACGGTACACTTGTGTGTGCCGTATTTGTTTTATTACTCAAACAGCTGCCCCACAGTGTAGGAGCAGCTGCTTTTGTTCTGTTGCAATAACAATTTATACCAGGATAATTATTTCGCGATGGAATCAATAGCTGCCTGAGTATGAGCTACATAAAGCTGCTCAACAGCGTCAATTCTTCCAAGACCTTCGATCTGGCAGTCAATCTCATCGAAATCTCCAGAAGCCTCGAACATGCTCTTCCAGGAGTCATCATCATCACCAGCCATATCATTGTTTGCATGGTCACCAGCAACAACCATAAGCGGACGAAGGATTACTTTCTTGAATCCGGCATCTTTTACTTTATTGATAACTTCATCACAAGCTGTATCCTCTGGCTCACCTTCTACAGTACCGATGAATGCGTTTGTGAATCCAAGGTTATCCATCTGTGTCTGCATCTGGTCATATGTAACGTTTGCTGTATGGGAAGTACCATGTCCCATGAATACAAATGCGGTTCCATCTTCTGCAGCTGCTTCCATGCTGTCATATCCAGCTTCTTTTACAGCTTCATCTGTGATTGCCTGAGCAACAGCAGCTTTGTCATCGTTGATAACGGTAGCGTCATCGCCAACCTCACCAAGCATTGGTTCAGCGATTGCTACAGATTCAAATTTATCTTTGTAAGCATCAATAGCTTCTACCATCTCATCGTACTCAGCACCATGCATAAGATGTGTAGGCTGAACTACAAGATTCTTAACACCGTTTGCTACTGCACGGTCAAGTGCCTGCTGCATGTTATCAATCTTCTCATCATCTCTTGCCTGTACATGGTTGATAATGATCTGAGCGGTAAATGCTCTTCTTACAGACCAATCCGGGAATGCTTCTGCAAGAGCATCCTCGATTCCTTTGATATCCTCTGCACGGCTGTCGTTAAAGGAAGTACCAAAGCTTACTACAAGAAGCTCATTCTCACCGATCTCGTCCTGATTACGCGGATCATCCTTGGAAGCATCACCTGTGTCACGTCCGAAATACTCTGGACTTGCCTCTTCTCCCTCTACAAGCTCTTTCTGAGCATCTGTAAGGGCATCCCATGCTTCTTTAGCTTCCTTGCACTGCTCATCTGTATCATCTGTTCTCTCCTGAACATAAATAGCATCGATAAGTGCTGCTACTTTATCAGCCGCTTCCTTATCTGCATCTGCAGTGTCATCAGCTGCTTCTGCATCGTCTGTTGTCTCAGCATCATCAGCTGCTTCAGCATCGTCAGCTGCCTCAGCATCATCAGCTGTCTCAGCATCGTCTGTTGTCTCCTCTGCTGCTTCCTCTGTCTCTGCAAATGCAACAGTTGCTGTTGCTGCTGTCATGCTTGCTGCCATAGAAGCTGCAAGAAGGATTGCTAATAAAGATTTTCTTTTCATTTCTTTTTCCTCTTTTTTTTTGTATTTCCGGATAGAATCACGTATAAAGAATCCCATGGGAAATCTATCACCAATCTCCCATTGCATAAAAACAGCCGCATTTTCTGCGACTGCACACATTCTCATATACACACTTTTCTTCCAAAAAACATTCAGGAAATATTCATGTATCGTTATGAGAATACAGGTTCTGTGTACCGCAGACCTAAGATTCCACGCCAAGGCAGTTCTCCTGACTTCGGTCAACACTGCTCCCCCTTCCCGGTTTCCCAGTGGGCTCTGAAGCAGTTCCCTTACACAGTGACGGCATCGTTCCGGACTCTCACCGGATTCTCTTTTGCGCATCATGTTCATGATGCAACCTTCGCGCTATAACCATTATACATATTCGACTCGGATATTTAATATGTACCATATTATTATATATTTTTTATGAACTTTTTATGTATTTTTTATGAACTAGAGTATGTTTGAAAAAGGCTTTCTGCAAGATGTGCGTCACAATTTGTGGGAGATTTTGTCCTGATGAGGGCGCCGTAGCGGGCTACGGCAACTGAATTCGGGCAAAATATACCGCAAAGTGGGGCGTGCAGATTGCGGGAATAATTTTTCAAACAGATTACTATTCACTCCGTTCATAGCAACACGCTTCGCGATACACAGGAATCATGCTTTCGCATGGTTTCGCGCCGCAATTCTCAGGTTTTCTGTGAATT
Organism: Ruminococcus sp. RTP21484sp1_RTP21281st1_A8_RTP21281_210402; assembly: GCF_040914025.1. Taxonomy (NCBI): domain Bacteria; kingdom Bacillati; phylum Bacillota; class Clostridia; order Eubacteriales; family Oscillospiraceae; genus Ruminococcus; species Ruminococcus sp. RTP21484sp1_RTP21281st1_A8_RTP21281_210402. The sequence continues at coordinate 3,408 of NZ_JBCPGE010000073.1, read as the reverse complement.
ACTTATTGACAAATACCCCGCCAGGGTATATATTGGTTTCATCAAATACATACCCCTAAGGGGTATATAAGGAAAGGAGTCCGCCTATGACAGCTGATTATAAATCCGAATCCTGCTGCAGCCACACCGCAGCCGATCCTGCAACTCTTTCCAGCCAGGAACCTACCAAGAAGGTCTGTTCCTGCTGTTGTACCAAGCACACCGATCGTTCCGAAGCAGAGCGCAGGAAGCTGGTAAACCGTCTGAAACGTATTGAAGGCCAGATAAGGGGGATTATAGGAATGCTGGAGAATGACGCTTACTGCAACGATATTCTTATTCAGTCAGCAGCTGTAAATGCTGCTGTGAATGCATTTAATAAGGAACTTCTCGCCAATCATATCCGAACCTGTGTGGCAAGAGATATCCGTGATGGTAAAGACGAAACCATTGATGAGCTGGTTGCAACTTTGCAGAAGCTAATGAAGTGAGATACCAGCGCATTCCGAATGTGTACCTGCCTGCGGAGGTACGAATGCGCAGAGCAATCCGTTGGTATCGAAACACTGTATTCGAAGGAGGAATTTATTATGGAACAATACAACGTCACCGGCATGAGCTGTGCAGCCTGCAGCGCCCGTGTGGAAAAAGCGGTAAACAAGGTTCCGGGAGTTACTTCCTGCTCCGTAAGCCTGCTTACCAATTCCATGGGAGTGGAAGGAACTGCCTCAGCCTCTGCCATTGTCTCAGCTGTAGAAGAAGCCGGATACGGCTGCAGCCTGAAGGGTGCTTCCGGTCAGACGGAATCCGTTTCCGATGCTGAGAAAGCCTTGGAAGATCACGAAACGCCACTCCTCAGGAAACGGCTTATTGCCTCAGTAGGTTTTCTTCTGGTGCTGATGTACTTTTCCATGGGACACATGATGTGGGGATGGCCGCTGCCATCCTGGTTTGATGGCAACCATATCGCCATGGGACTTGTACAGCTGCTTCTTGCAGGAATCGTCATGGTCATCAATCAGAAATTTTTCATCAGTGGCTTCAGGAGTCTGTGGCACCGCTCTCCGAACATGGATACCCTGGTAGCTCTCGGCTCCATGGCCTCCTTTGTATGGAGTGTCTACGCCCTGTTCGCCATGACCAGAGCCCAGGTTGACGGCAATTCCGAACTTGTCATGCACTACATGATGGAATTCTATTTCGAATCTGCCGCTATGATCCTGACCCTGATCACCGTTGGAAAAATGCTGGAAGCCCGTTCCAAGGGCAAGACCACGGATGCCTTAAAAGGTCTTATGAAGCTTGCTCCCAAGACTGCCGTTGTCATCCGAAACGGCCAGGAAGCCACCGTTCCCATTGACCAGGTTGTAAAAGGTGACACCTTTGTTGTTCGCCCTGGTGAAAACATCCCGGTGGATGGTGTGATTATCGAAGGCTCCAGTGCAGTCAACGAATCTGCCCTTACAGGTGAGAGTATCCCTGTTGACAAAGCTGCCGGAGATCTTGTCTCCGCAGCCACAGTCAACCAGTCTGGTTTCATCAAATGTGAAGCTACCCGCGTTGGCGAAGACACCACCCTCTCCCAGATCATCAAAATGGTCAGTGATGCTGCAGCCACCAAAGCTCCTATTGCAAAAATCGCAGACCGTGTTTCCAGTGTTTTCGTACCTGCTGTTATCACCATTGCAATTATAACAACTATTGTCTGGCTGCTTACCGGTCATGAGGCTGGCTACGCCCTGGCAAGAGGAATTTCCGTTCTGGTCATCAGCTGCCCATGCGCCCTTGGTCTTGCCACTCCGGTTGCCATTATGGTTGGAAACGGAATGGGTGCCAAAAACGGTATCCTTTTCAAAACAGCCGTCTCCCTTGAGGAAGCCGGAAAGGTTCAGATCGTAGCCCTTGACAAAACCGGAACCATCACAAACGGTCAGCCGGAGGTTACTGACATTTTCCCTGCAGACGACGTATCTGAGAACGATCTTCTCACCCTTGCCTACGCCCTTGAAAAAAAGAGCGAGCACCCTCTTGCGAAAGCCATTCTGGAAAAAGCTGCAAGCCTTGGTCTTACAGCCCAGGAAGTCACAGAATTCCAGGCTCTTCCCGGCAATGGACTCTCTGCGAAGCTTGGCGCTTCCACGCTTATCGGCGGAAGCATGAAATACATCAACACTCTGGCAGCTGTCTCTCCGTCTCTTATGAACCAGGCCGAGAAGCTTGCCGAAGCAGGAAAAACTCCTCTTCTTTTCGCAAAAGATGGAAAACTTCTTGGAATCATTGCAGTTGCTGATGTAATCAAACCGGACAGTGCACAGGCGGTCAAAGAGCTTCAGAATATGGGTATCCACGTAGTTATGCTTACCGGAGACAACAAGCGCACGGCCAGAGCCATCGGCGCACAGGCAGGTGTTGACCAGGTTATTGCAGGCGTCCTTCCAGATGGAAAAGAGAGCGTCATCCGCTCCCTGAAGGAAAAAGGCAAGGTTGCCATGGTTGGCGACGGAATCAACGACGCACCAGCCCTTACCAGAGCAGATATTGGTATTGCCATCGGTGCCGGAACGGATATAGCCATCGACGCAGCAGATATTGTCCTTATGAAAAGCCAGCTTTCCGACGTGCCAGCTGCTATCCGTATGAGCCGCGCTACTCTTCGCAACATCCACGAGAATCTCTTCTGGGCGTTCTTCTACAATGTAATTGGTATTCCGCTGGCTGCCGGCGTATGGATTCCAATTTTCGGATGGACCTTGAACCCGATGTTCGGCGCTGCTGCCATGAGCCTTTCCAGCTTCTGTGTAGTTACCAACGCGTTGAGGCTAAACCTGTTTAAAATTCATGACGCAGTTAAAGATAAAAAAGTCAAGAATCCGGTTTCCATAGAATCCAATTCTGGAAATATTGCTGATTTCTCTGAAGCATCATCTGCTGTTTTCTCAAAATCATTCAATGCAGATAAAACTTCAGATGCAGAACAAACGATTAATAACAGCTGCAAGCTTTTGAACGAATGCAGCGATATTAATAACAATACTAACAAAAAGGAGAATAATACCATGGTAAAAGTGACAGTTAATGTAACAGGAATGATGTGCGGACATTGCGAAGCACACGTAAACAAAGCAATCCAGGAAGCATTTGGGGTACAGGATGTTGTATCCTCCCATGATGCCGGAACTACTATTTTCTCAGCACCAGAGAAAGTGGACGAGGACAAAATCCGCCAGGTAATCAAAGACGCTGGCTATGAAGTAACCGGAATTACACAGGAGTAATCCATCCCTCACATTCAACTTGACCAATGCAGAAACCTATTGCAAAGGTCCGTTCAAACAGCCGACAGAAACATTTTTGATATGATACCTCTAAAGTAGACAGATTAAATATAAAAATCTGTTACTTTGGAGGTATTTTTCATGCCAAAATCAA
>NZ_JBCPGE010000072.1:4994-16623 GCF_040914025.1 Ruminococcus sp. RTP21484sp1_RTP21281st1_A8_RTP21281_210402 | reverse complement strand
GTTGATGGAAGCATTATACTACATTGGGACATTTTCCTTTGTGGTATATTAGGACATTATCATAAATGGTTCATAAATGTTTATAAAATGTGAAAAAATTGCTTGACAATTCATTACCTGTATGCTATTTTAAATAAAAATTTAATTCAACGAACTAAACCGATGAAGCGGGAATAAAAACAATCGTGCACCCACAGAGAGTCCGGGAGGCTGAGAGCCGGGCGGTAAGGCAGTTTGTTAAATGGGCCGCTGAGGGCGCATGGAAAGGCAGAATGCGTGCAGAAGAAATGCAGACATATCTGATTGAAGCATGAAAGAAGATTCTGCAGAAGCCAAGTATTATGCGACGTAGGACATACGTCAGTTGTCAGGAATATGATGGTATTCCGTTAAGAGCACGATTTTATCGTGAAGCAAGGTGGCACCGCGGGTGAATATTCAGACCCGTCCTTGACAGATATGGAAATTCTGTCCTGGACGGGTTTTTTGTGTACTAGAAAATTACTCCGTAATGTTCCTGTTACACCTAAAAACGCTCTGCGAGGATGCGGCGCGTGCACTGTTCAGGAAATAAATCGGGAGGTGTTCTATGTATCCAACATTTGATAAGATCAGGGAAATGGCAGCAGGAGATTACAAAAGAATTCCAATCTGCAAAGAGTTATACGCAGACAGCTACACACCAGTAGAGATGATGCGGATTCTGCAAAAGGCGAGTCATCACTGCTATCTGCTGGAAAGTGCCAGCCAGAGCGAAGCGTGGGGCAGGTATTCTTTTCTGGGATATGACCCTTCCATGGAAATTACCTGTACAGACGGAATCCTGCGAATTCGAAAAACCAGTAAGACGGAAACTTTTGGCAGAAGCGGCAATGCTGCAGAAAGCAGTACAGAAGAGGTTCGACAGGTTGCCCATCCAGGCGATGCCATCCGTGAAATCATCAGTCAGTACAAAAGTCCGGTTATGGACGATATGCCCACATTTACCGGCGGCCTGGTAGGCTACTTCTCCTACGACTACATCAAATACAGTGAACCCAAGCTGGAGCTAACAGATAAGGAACAGCAGGATTTCCGGGATCTGGATCTGATGCTGTTTAATGATGTGATCGCATTCGACCATTACCGTCAGAAGGTTCTTCTCATCACAGGTGTGATGACAGATGATCTGGAAAAGTCCTATAAACAGGCCTGTGAAAAACTGGAAGAAATGACAGAGCTGATCAAAAAGGGTGAGAAAAAAATCTTCCCTCCGATCAGGCTTAAATCTGAAATCAAACCTCAGTTCCCTAAAGAAAAATATTGCCAGATGGTGGAAACGGCGAAGCATTATATCCACGAGGGCGATATTTTCCAGGTGGTTTTGTCAAACCCCATGAGGGCAAAAGCAGAGGGCAGCCTGTTTGATACTTATCGTGTTCTGAGAGCCACCAACCCATCCCCCTACATGTTCTATTTTTCCAGTGATGACATTGAAATCGCAGGTGCATCCCCGGAGACACTAGTGAAATTAGATCACGGCAAGTTAAGCACTTTCCCACTGGCAGGAACAAGGCCGCGAGGAAAAACACCGGAAGAGGACAAAGCACTGGAAGCTGATCTTCTTCAGGATGAAAAAGAGCTTGCCGAGCACAACATGCTTGTAGATCTGGGAAGAAACGATATTGGAAAAATCAGTGAGCTTGGCAGCGTAAAAGTGGAAAAATATCTGACTGTGGAACGTTATTCCTGTGTCATGCACCTGGGCTCCACAGTAACAGGAACTATCAAAAAGGGCAAAGATGCCATAGACGCAGTGGATGCCATCTTACCTGCAGGAACCCTTTCAGGGGCACCGAAATTCCGTGCCTGCCAGATCATTCAGGAACTGGAACAAAGCAAGAGAGGCATTTACGGCGGTGCAATCGGATATGTGGATTTCACAGGAAATCTGGATGTGTGCATTGCAATCCGTCTGGTATATAAGAAAAAAGATGAAATCTGTATCCGATCGGGAGCCGGAATCGTGGCAGACAGCGTACCGGAAAAAGAATTTGAAGAGTGCCAGAATAAGGCAAGAGCGGTGGTAAGGGCCATCAGCCAGGCAGAGGAGGGATTAGAATGATTTTACTGATTGATAATTACGACAGCTTTTCCTATAACCTGTATCAGCTGATCGGGTCCGTTAATCCGGACATTCAGGTGGTTCGAAATGACGAAATTTCCCTGGGAGAAATAGAGAAGCTGGAACCGGAAGCAATTGTTCTTTCCCCAGGACCTGGAAGACCGGAGGAGGCAGGCATCTGTATTCCGGTGATCAAAGAGTTCGCTGGAAAAATTCCAATTCTGGGTGTGTGTCTGGGACATCAGAGCATCTGCGAAGCCTTTGGAGGAGTGGTTTCCTATGCAAAGGAACTGAAGCATGGGAAAAGAGATGAGATGATCCAGTGCGGTTCCAATGTCCTGTTTAAAGGACTTCCGGAAAAGTTCCCGGCAGCAAGATATCATTCCCTGGCTGCAATAGAAGAGACTCTTCCCGAAGAGCTGGTTGTGACAGCCAGAGCAGAAGATGGAGAAATCATGGCAGTGGAGCATAAGGAATATCCGGTTTATGGTGTACAGTTTCATCCTGAGTCTGTTATGACTCCCGATGGAAGGAAGATGATTGAGAATTTTCTAGAGCGTGTTTGAAAAAGGCTTTCTGCAAAATCTCCCACAAAGTGGGGCGTGCAGATTGCGGGAATGATTTTTCAAACACGCTCTGGAAGCGCAAGTCAGATTTGACAATTTATAAAGGACAACATCAGAGAGGAGCAGAAAAAATGATCAGAGAAAGTATTATCAAATTATCGAAGAAACAGAACTTAACCTATCTGGAAGCAGAAGAGGTAATGGACGAGATTATGAGCGGAAAAGCTACTCCGGTACAGATGTCAGCCTATCTGACTGCTCTGGCGTTGAAAGGGGAAACTATTGATGAGATTACCGCTTCCGCGGCAGGCATGAGAGCACACTGCATCAAGCTGCTTCATGACATGGATGTACTGGAAATCGTAGGTACTGGTGGAGACGGCTCCAATTCCTTTAACATTTCCACTACTGCCTCCCTTGTGATCGCAGCAGGAGGTGTACCGGTAGCAAAGCATGGAAACAGAGCTGCTTCTTCAAAATCAGGAGCCGCAGATGTGCTGGAAGCTCTGGGCGTTAAGATCACAATTCCACCGGAAAAAAGCCAGGAGCTTCTGGAAAAAATCGGAATCTGCTTCCTGTTTGCACAGAACTATCACATTGCAATGAAGTATGTGGCTCCAATCCGTAAAGAGCTGGGAATCCGTACTGTATTTAATATTCTTGGACCGTTAAGCAACCCGGCTGGCGCCAATATGGAGCTGATGGGTGTTTATGATGAAGCCCTTGTTGAGCCTCTTGCGCAGGTCATGGCAAATCTTGGAGTAACAAGAGGAATGGTTGTTTTCGGACAGGACAGTCTGGATGAAATTTCCATGAGTGCACCGACTTCTGTATGCGAGATCAAAGATGGCAAATTTACATCCTATGTACTCACTCCGGAGCAGTTTGGTTATGAGCGCTGCACAAAAGAGGAGCTTCAGGGAGGAACTCCACAGGAGAATGCCGAAATCACAAAAGCAATTCTGGAAGGCAGAGAGACAGGTGCGAAACGTCATGCAGTTTGTCTGAATGCTGGTGCCGCACTTTATATTGCAGGCAAAGCAGCTTCCATTGAAGCAGGTGTGAAGATGGCAGAGCAGCTGATCGACAGTGGGGCTGCCCTGAAGAAACTGGAAGAGTTTATAGAAAAGAGCAACCAGGAGTAATGAGTAAACACAAATAATAACAAAAATGACAATAATCACATCATAAAACAAAATAACACTGAAAAAAATAACAATATAACTCATTTGGATAAAGATGACGACAAGAGAGAATGACATCACAGAGAGTTTTTCAGGAGATAGAATGAGTATTTTAAATGAGATAGCAGCGCGCACAAAAGAGCGTATTGCGGAGGAAAAATTTAAAGTCCCATTAAGGGAACTTATCTCACAGCAGAATTCCGATCTGGCGAAACATGCCGAGGAAAAAATCTCTTTTCTGGAGGCATTAAAAAAGCCGGGAATGTCTTACATCTGTGAAGTAAAAAAAGCATCTCCTTCAAAAGGATTGATCGCACCAGATTTTCCTTATCTGGACATTGCAAAGGAATATGAGCAGGCCAGTGCTTCTGCAATCTCCTGCCTCACAGAGCCCTTTTATTTCCAGGGCGCAGACAGGTATTTGCAGGAAATTTCCCAGGCAGTGAATATTCCGGTGCTTCGAAAGGATTTTACAGTAGATGAGTACATGATCTACCAGGCAAAAGCTTTTGGGGCTTCCGCTGTACTTCTGATCTGTGCGATTCTTGATAACAGCCAGTTAAAAGCATTTGGGGAACTGGCACAGGAGCTGGGGCTGGATGCTCTGGTAGAAGCTCATGATCAGTGGGAAGTGGACCGTGCTTTGAAGCTTGGAGCAAAAATCGTGGGAGTGAACAACCGGAATCTCCATGATTTTACCGTTGATATGGGAAATAGTATCAGACTGCGGAACATGGCACCGGCTGATACGGTGTTTGTTTCAGAAAGTGGTATTAAGACAGCGGAGGATATCCGTATATTATATGAAAACAAAGTAGATGCAGTCCTGATCGGGGAGACCTTAATGCGCAGCCCTGACAAGAAAGCGGCACTTGGGGCATTAAATGCAGGGATTGTCTGAGCTGATTCATGGTGATAAGTGATATTCCATGCACGTCCCACTTTGCGGTATATTTCACCCGAATTCGGTTGCCGTAGCCAACTACGGCGTCCTCATCAGGGCAAAATCTCCCACAAATTGTGACGCACATCTTGCAGAAAGCCTTTTTCAAACACGCTCTGGCAATCAGAGATGTATAATGTGCTGATAAAATAGTTGGAAAAAAAATTAATGAAAAGGAACGAAACAGTATGGCAAAATTAAAAATTTGCGGCCTGACCTGCAAAGAGGATATTGAAATCGTAAATGAAGCAAAACCGGATTTTGCGGGATTCATAATTGAAGTTCCAGGAAGAAGACGAAGCCTTACGGCAGAACGGGTCAAAGTCCTGGTTAAGGGACTGGACAAGGAAATCCTTCCTGTAGGCGTATTCGTAAACGCTGCCCCGGAACTCCCCATTTCCTTATTAAGAGATGGCACCCTATGGGCAGCCCAGCTTCACGGGGATGAAGACGAAGACTACATCGAAAAAATCCAGAATATGACCGGAAAGCCTGTCATCAAGGCCTTTTCCATAAAAACACCCGAAGATGTTCAGCGGGCCCTTCGAAGCCCTGCCGACTACATCCTCTTAGACCAGGGAGCAGGAGGAACCGGCGAACCTTTCGATTGGACCCTGGTTCCCCCAGTCCGCCGCCCATTCTTTCTTGCCGGAGGAATCGGTCCCGAAAACCTCCGCAGCGCCATCGGAACCTTACACCCATGGGCTGTAGACCTGAGCAGCAGCCTGGAAAACGATGGAAGAAAAGACCGGGCGAAAATCCAGCAGATTGCCCGTATGCTGAAGCAGATTAATACACTGGAAGCATACAGAAAAGAGCGAGAAGCAGATTTAGAGTGAAGAGTGAAGAAAGTAATTCATATACAAAACAGCGAAACGAAAGGAACCAACACTATGTCAAACGGAAGATTTGGAATCCACGGCGGCCAGTATATTCCCGAAACCCTGATGAACGCGGTGATCGAACTGGAAGAAGCCTACAACCACTATAAAGACGATCCGGAATTCAACCGGGAGCTTACAGAACTTTTAAATGAATACGCAGGAAGACCATCCCGCCTTTACTACGCAGCCCACATGACCGAAGACCTTGGCGGCGCAAAGGTTTATTTAAAAAGAGAAGACTTAAACCACACCGGTGCCCACAAGATCAACAACGTCTTAGGTCAGGTGCTTCTTGCAAAAAAAATGGGCAAAACCCGTGTCATCGCGGAAACAGGAGCTGGACAGCACGGTGTAGCCACAGCCACAGCAGCAGCCCTTATGGGAATGGAATGCGAAGTATTCATGGGAAAAGAAGACACCGAGCGCCAGGCATTAAATGTATATAAGATGCGTCTCCTTGGAGCAAAAGTTCATCCTGTAACCTCTGGAACTGCCACCCTGAAAGATGCCGTATCCGAGACCATGCGTGAATGGACAAAACGTATAGCAGATACCCATTATGTACTGGGCTCCGTTATGGGCCCTCACCCTTTCCCAACCATTGTCCGCGATTTCCAGGCAGTTATCTCCAAAGAAATCAAAGAACAGATGCTGGAAAAAGAAGGCAGGCTTCCAGATGCAGTCCTTGCCTGTGTAGGCGGCGGCTCCAATGCCATCGGAACCTTTTACCACTTTATTGAAGACAAAGATGTACAGCTGATCGGCTGCGAGGCAGCAGGCCGCGGCGTAAATACTGCAGAGACCGCAGCCACCATTGCCACTGGCAGACTTGGAATCTTCCATGGAATGAAATCCTATTTCTGCCAGGACGAGTACGGACAGATCGCGCCGGTTTACTCTATTTCCGCAGGACTGGATTATCCGGGAATCGGACCGGAGCATGCCCACCTTTACGACACTGGCCGTGCCCAGTATGTACCTGTAACAGATGAAGAAGCAGTAGAAGCCTTTGAATATCTTTCCAAAACAGAAGGAATCATTCCTGCCATTGAAAGCGCCCACGCTGTTGCCTATGCAAGAAAAATCGTGCCGCAGATGGGCAAGGATCAGTGCGTAGTCATTACCATTTCCGGCAGGGGTGACAAAGACTGTGCAGCAATCGCAAGATACAGAGGGGAGGATATCCATGAGTAACCGAATTTCAGAAGCATTTGCAAAAGGAAAAGCATTTATCCCATTTATCACCTGCGGAGATCCATCTCTGGAGATCACCGAGCAGCTTGTCTATGCAATGGAGGAAGCAGGCGCAGACCTTATTGAGCTTGGAATCCCGTTTTCCGACCCGACAGCAGAAGGTCCTGTGATCCAGGAAGCCAATGTGCGTGCACTGAGCGGCGGAGTAACCACAGACAAGATCTTTGACATGGTGGTAAAAATCCGTAAAAAAACCAGTATCCCAATGGTATTTATGACTTACGCAAACGTTGTTTTTTCCTATGGAACAGAGCGTTTCATCAGGAAAGCAGCAGAAATTGGAATGGATGGACTGATTCTTCCTGATGTACCTTTTGAGGAAAAAGAGGAGTTCGACGTGGTCTGCAAACAGTATGGTCTGGAGCTGATTTCCCTGATCGCCCCCACATCCCACGACCGGATCACCCGGATTGCAAAAGAGGCAAATGGCTTCGTATACTGCGTTTCCTCCCTTGGCGTAACCGGAACCAGAACCCAGATCACCACCGATATCGGAGCGATGGTGAAGCTGGTAAAAGCTGCAAAGGACATTCCCTGTGCAGTAGGCTTCGGCATCTCCACCCCGGAGCAGGCAAAGAAAATGGCTGCCCAGTCTGACGGTGCGATTGTAGGCTCCGCCATTGTGAAAATTTGTGCCGCACATGGAGAAAACTGCGTCCCATATGTAAAGGATTATGTAAAGTCTATGAAAGACGCTGTGCGTGAGGCTTAAGCAGGAAGAATATAAAAAATGGAAAAGAAATGCTTCAGTTTTTCCAAAAATAAGCAGAACAGACCAAAAAAATTTAGCTTGTTTTAATTCTAAAAAGACTATAAAAGAAGGCAAAAGCGTTGACATTTTGCCCTCTTTTTTTTATAGTATCATATGTGAATTAATTTTATGTGTAAAATAAATGGTAATGAAAAAGAGGAATGAAGTTGGAGAAAAAACTGGTATTTATTTTTAATCCCAAAGCAGGGAAGGGCAAGATCAAGACATCTCTGATGGATATAGTAGATATCTTTAATAAAGGCGGTTATGAGGTGATCATCCGCGCAACTCAGGCCCCGAAGGATGCCTATGAACAGGTGAAGAAATATGCAGACAAGGTTGATCTGATCGTCTGCAGCGGCGGCGACGGCACGCTGGATGAAGTGGTTACAGGCATTACCGAGGTGGGAAGCAAGGTTCCGGTCGGATACATACCGGCAGGAAGCACCAATGACTTTGCCAACAGCCTTTTCATGCCGAAGAATATGCTGGATGCGGCATCTATGATCATGAAGGAAGAGATTTACAGATGCGACGTAGGCAGATTCAACAGCCAGACCTTTGCTTATGTAGCTGCTTTTGGTCTTTTTACAGATGTGTCTTATGAGACAAGTCAGGATCTGAAGAACATTCTGGGTCATCTCGCTTATGTCCTGGAAGGTGCCAAGAGACTTCTGGATATCAAGGCTTACCATATGAAAGTGACAACAGAGAATGGTGTGATCGAAGATAATTTTATCTACGGAATGATCACCAATTCCAGGTCTGTGGGCGGATTTAAGAATCTGACCAAGGATGTGGATATGAACGACGGCCTTTTTGAGGTCACTTTGATCGTACAGCCTAAGAACCCGCTGGAAATGCAGGAGATTGTCCGGAATCTTCTCAACATGGAGGACAATTCTGACCTGATCTATTCTTTCAAGGCACGGAAGCTTACAGTTGAAGCAGAGGAAGAAGTAGCATGGACGCTGGACGGAGAATACGGCGGAAGCCCAAGGGTGGTAGAGATTGAGAATCTGCAGCAGGCGCTGAACCTTTGCTTGAAGAGCGACAAGTAAACAGGGTGAGACCGGCTGGTATCACCAGAGAGAATTTTTGCGCGTTTTTTGCCTTGCACCTGTGAAAGCATTGAGTGCTTACATGTGAAAAAATAAGAACCAGTAATGTGTGATGAATCGTTGTTTATGGAGAGAAGGTACCGCAGATAAATGGCAGCCTGGGGAAATAAGCAGCGAGATGAACGAGAGGAGAGGAACAATGGGAGATTATGTTAATGTGAAGGAATTATTCGGATGTGATGTATTCAATGATTCCGTCATGCAGGACCGTCTGCCGAAGAAGGTTTACAAAGAACTGAAGAAAACCATTGAAGAGGGCAAGGAGCTTTCCATGGAGGTTGCAGATGTGGTTGCCCACGAGATGAAGGAATGGGCCATCGAGAAGGGGGCCACTCATTACAGTCACTGGTTTCAGCCCCTTACAGGCGTAACTGCAGAGAAGCACGATGCATTTATCACCGCACCTATGGAGAATGGAAAAGTCCTTCAGAGCTTTTCCGGTAAAGAGCTGATCAAGGGAGAGCCGGATGCATCTTCTTTTCCATCTGGCGGACTTCGTGCCACCTTTGAGGCAAGAGGCTATACAACATGGGATTGTACCTCACCGGCTTTTGTAAGACATGATGCAGCAGGTGGAACCTTATGCATTCCTACCGCTTTCTGTTCCTATACAGGAGAAGCGCTGGATCAGAAGACACCGCTTCTTCGTTCTATGGAAGCCATCAATACACAGGCATTAAGACTTCTCAGACTTTTCGGAAATACGACCTCCAAACGGGTGACACCATCTGTTGGTGCAGAGCAGGAGTATTTCCTTGTTGATAAAGAGAAATATATGCAGAGAAAGGATCTGGTTTACACCGGACGCACTCTTTTCGGAGCCATGCCTCCGAAAGGACAGGAGATGGATGACCATTATTTCGGAACCATCCGTCAGAGAGTTTCCGCATATATGAAAGAAGTAAATGAAGAGTGCTGGAAGCTGGGAGTTACAGCCAAGACCCAGCACAATGAGGTTGCACCGGCACAGCATGAGCTTGCGCCAATCTATGCACCTGTTAATATTGCAGCAGATCACAACCAGATCATGATGCGTATCCTGAAAAAGGTGGCAAGCCGTCACGGCATGCGCTGTCTGCTTCACGAGAAACCTTTTGCAGGCTTGAATGGTTCCGGTAAGCACAATAACTGGTCCTTGACTACTGATGACGGAATCAATCTTCTGGAGCCGGGTAAGACACCACATGAGAACATTCAGTTCCTTCTGGTTCTGACCTGTATCCTGAAAGCCGTTGACAAGCATGCAGATCTTCTTCGTGAGTCCGCGGCAGATGTTGGAAATGACAAGCGCCTTGGCGGTCATGAGGCTCCGCCAGCTGTTATTTCGGTTTTCCTTGGAGAGCAGCTTGAGGATGTGCTGGAGCAGCTGATCAGCACTGGTACTGCTACAAGAAGTAAGACCGGGGAGAAAATGGATACAGGCGTTAAGACGCTTCCGGATTTCATGAAGGATGCTACAGACCGTAACCGTACTTCACCCTTTGCTTTTACCGGCAATAAATTCGAGTTTCGTATGGTTGGTTCCAAGGATTCCATTTCCGCATGCAATGTGGTGCTGAATACCATTACTGCTGAGGCGTTTAAGGAAGCCTGCGATGTTCTGGAGAGCGCAGAAGACTTTGATCTGGCAGTCCATGATCTGATCAAGGAATATGCTACCCAGCATCAGAGAATCGTATTTAACGGCAATGGCTATGCTCCTGAATGGGAAAAAGAGGCACGCCGCCGCGGACTTCCTGTTCTGCCATCTATGGTAGATGCCATTCCGGCACTTACTACAGATAAGGCTGTAGAACTGTTCGGAGAATTTGGAGTATTTACAAAGACTGAGCTGGAGTCCAGAGCGGAGATCCAGTATGAGATTTATGCGAAAGCAATTAACATCGAAGCGAAAACCATGGTGGACATGGCAACCAAGCAGATCATTCCGGCAGTTATCAAGTATACAACTGTACTGGCAGAGTCCATCAATCAGGTGAAGGCAGTTGGACCAATTGACGTGAGCGTTCAGATGGATCTTCTGAAGAAAGCAAGCAAGCTTCTGAAAGAAGTGAACAGTACCATGAATAAGCTGAGCAAGCTGGTAGATCAGATCGAGACGCATCCGGAAGGACGTGACAGAGCAGTGTTCTGCAGAGAGAAACTGGTTCCGGCAATGGAGAAATTAAGAGAGCCGGTTGACGAACTGGAAATGTTAGTGGATAAAGATATGTGGCCGATGCCATCTTATGGAGATCTGGTGTTTGAGCCGTAAAGTGATCAGGAGGACTGCAGCCGCAGTCCTCTTTTCTATTAAAGAGATAAAGTGAAAGCAGGAAAAATAAAGAGGTAAAGTGAAAGCAGGAATAAGATGAGTGAATTTGATTTTTTAGAGGAACAGGGTGTCAGTGCGGCGCTTATTAAGGCGGCGGAAGAGTTTCGACAGGAATATGGCGTTTCAGAGGAAGCGAAGCATAGACGGATAAAGCCGGCGCTGCCATTTTATGGGAAGGAAACATTGGAGATGGCCATGGCAGCGGTGCTGGAGCAGGAGAATCTGCTTCTGGCAGGACCGAAGGCTACGGGAAAGAATGTGCTGGCAGAGAATCTGGCATATATTTTCGGGAGACCGGTGTATAACGTGTCCTTCCATGTGAATACAAACAGCGGTGACCTGATTGGAACAGATACTTTCGTGGATAATCAGGTGAAGCTGCGTAAGGGAAGCATTTACCAGTGTGCTGAGGAAGGCGGATTCGGTATTCTGGATGAGATCAATATGGCGAAGAATGATGCGGTTTCTGTACTTCACGCCACATTGGATTACCGCCGGTCTATTGATG
>NZ_JBCPGE010000072.1:0-4843 GCF_040914025.1 Ruminococcus sp. RTP21484sp1_RTP21281st1_A8_RTP21281_210402 | reverse complement strand
GAATGAGGAAACGCTTGGATTTATTTTCAACAGGATGTTCCCGGATGCAAAGAAAGAGGCTGTGGAGCAGTTTATGGGAGTATTTCTGGATCTGCAGCAGAAATCCATGAACAGTGAAATTTCCACAAAGCCGCTGGATCTTCGCGGCCTGCTTGCTGCCATGAAGATTGTGCGTACCGGGCTTTCCCCATGGCAGGCGGTACGCATGGGAATTGTGAATAAAACATTTGATGTGTTTGAGAAGGAAATCGTGGAGGATGTGGTGCGAACCAGAATTCCGCAAAGCTGGACACGGGAAGATGTTTATGGAGAATAAGGAAAACGAATCTTTAAAAATTTCTGCCAAATTGGTTGATCTTGAAGATGCAGAGGAATTTTTGAAGAAATCAGCTATTGGGAAAGAAAAAATTAAAATTGTAGCTGGGGATAAGAAATCAGAAAAAGTTTCAATGGAAGTACCTGTAGCGGAGGAAAGCGAAAATTTTCAGGCAAGAGAGGATAACTGTGAAGAACTGAATCTCCAGGATTATCAATTAGAGTTGGAAAACCGTATCCGAAATCTGCTCTGGACCATCAGCGGGGACTACACCCAGCAGATGAAGCCGGATGTTTCCCTGTTCCTCAGGTCAAAGGATATTGCATTGTATGATGGAATTAAGCAGGGCGCATTGGCGAAATTCTTCGATAAAGATTTTCTGGGAATGTATCTGGTGAAAAAAATCTTCATGGGCGCGGATGAAGCTGCGCTTACCTTTGTTTCGCAGCTCTGTATTGAAGAAGCCATCGGAGAACGGATCTGTGAACAGCGCCCTGGGATCTGGGAGATGCAGAGGAAAGCCTGCGAGGACATACTGGATCAGGAATATGAGACTATGCCGTCGGCATCAGATAAGCTGGGCTATCTGAGAGTGAATCTGCTGAGAAGGCGGATTGACAGAGGGGAAAATGCGGATGCATCAAACAAAACTATAACAAATATAACGGAAAAAGAACAAAAAGATAGAAAATACAAAGGAATCTATCACTATATTGACT
Source organism: Ruminococcus sp. RTP21484sp1_RTP21281st1_A8_RTP21281_210402 (assembly GCF_040914025.1). Taxonomy (NCBI): domain Bacteria; kingdom Bacillati; phylum Bacillota; class Clostridia; order Eubacteriales; family Oscillospiraceae; genus Ruminococcus; species Ruminococcus sp. RTP21484sp1_RTP21281st1_A8_RTP21281_210402. The sequence continues at coordinate 3,808 of NZ_JBCPGE010000072.1, read as the reverse complement.
TGATTTCCAGCGCAGCAGAGACTGCGGATACAATGTCTTTAATCCGCATCATAGACACGGTATACAATGAAGTTGCTGACCCCGATTTTTCCAAAAAGGCAACCCTTGAGCAGGTGCTTGCTGTCACTATGGAGGATCTGACGGAGTTCGACTGGCACGACTATCTTTCCGAAGAAATGTATGAGGACGCACTGGAAAGCTATATGGAGCAGCTTACCTCCAATGTGGCGGGTATGGAGAATGCGGATGTCACCCGGGAGATGGAAGAGGAACGGCAGTCGAAACAGAAAATTACAGTTTTGCCTCCGGAGGCGTTGGAAAAAGCCCACACCTATGTGGAACTGAATTTTGGAAAAACTTATCTGAGCGAGCTGGAAGAGAAGCGGATAAACCAGCTGATGTGCCGTGACATCCACAGCGACTGCAGCCTGTATTTTACTGAGGGAATTCTGAAAAGTCCGGTAAAACGAAATTACCAGTATGAATATGCAAAAAGGTTGAAAAATAAGAATATCTGGCTTTATCATGACAAACACCGCATTGTGAAGCGGAATATCTCCCTTCTCACAGAAATGCTGAAAAAGTCACTGGTCATCAAAAGTGAAAATCAGGAGATTCTTTCAGACAGAGGAATGATTGTTCCATCAAGGCTGTGGCGGCTTGGAAGAAGCAGTGATGCACAGGTTTTTAGGCGGGAATTGAAGGGGGATTCTTCTGATTTTGTGGTGGATGTGCTGATCGATGCCAGTGGTTCCCAGATGAGCCGCCAGGGCGAGGTAGCGCTGCAGGCCTACATTATCAGCGAGGCACTTAGCAATGCAGAGCTGCCCCACAGAGTGATGAGCTACTGCACCTTCTGGGACTATACCATTCTCCACCGCTTCAGAGAATATGACGACCAAAGAAGTGCAAATGAAAATATATTTAACTATGTAACATCATCCAACAACCGTGACGGACTTGCCATCCGGGCAGCAGGATACGGCCTTCTGAACCGGGAGGAAGAGAAAAAGATTCTGATCATTCTCAGTGATGGACGTCCTTACGATGTTATTGTCAATCGTCCCAATGCGAAGAATCCGGCACCGTATCATGGGAAGTATGCAATTACCGACACTGCAGCCCAGATCCGTAAGCTGCGCAGCCAGGGAGTGAGCGTGCTGGGTGTTTTCGCCGGAGAAGAGAAAGATCTGGCGACGGAGAAGAAGATTTTTGGAAAGGATTTTGCATATATCCGGAATATTACCGGATTTTCCAAAATCGTTGGAAGATATCTTACAAAGCAATTGGAGGATGATGAATAAGAAAGCAGAATACGGAGGTAACGCCATGTTTCAAAATAACAAAAAAGCTGCCTTCCTGGATTATCTGATGATCATTGTTGGTACAGCCCTTATGGCAACTGCCATAAACAGTGTTTTCGATATGTCCGGTATGGTAACCGGAGGCTTTTCCGGTATTGCGATCCTGGTAAAAGAGTGGACAGAGGGAGTCGTGCCGGGAGGCATCCCACTGTGGATCACGAACTTAAGTCTGAATATCCCGCTGTTTCTGATTGGAATGAAGCTTAGTGGATTCCAGTTTGTGAAAAGGGCACTGGTGGGAGAAATCTGCCTGTCATTCTGGCTGGCGGTTCTTCCGGCATTTGACATTGCAGGAAATGATCTTTTGCTGGCAGCCGTTTATGGTGGTGTGATCCAGGGAATTGGAATCGGACTTGTGTTTCTTGGAAGAGGAACTACCGGGGGCACAGACATGATGGCGGCACTGCTTCAGCGGAAGCTCCGCCATTACTCCATTGCCCAGATTATGCAGTTTATTGACGGAGCCATTGTACTTGTAGGTATGTATGTGTTCGGTGTGCAGAAAGCACTTTATGCCATCATCGCCGTTTACCTTGTGACAAAGGTATCTGACAGCATGATCGAAGGTTTGAAATTTTCCAAACAGGCGTATATCATTACCAGCAAGCCTGACGAGATTTCCAGAGAAATTATGGACAAACTGGATCGCGGCGTGACCGGAATCCACGGAAAGGGAATGTACTCCGGCCAGGACAAGCTGCTTCTTTACTGCGTTGTGGGACGCAAGGAGATCGTGGCATTGAAAGAGCTGGTGGACCATATTGACCCAGATGCTTTTGTGATCGTGTCTGACGTGCGTGAAGTCCATGGTGAGGGATTTATTGAACGTAAGTAAAAAGGAAAACTTTACCAAAGCCTTTTGCGCACCGCAAAAAAAGGGGAAAATAGGGCTTGAAATTGGAGTGATATAGAAAAAGTTAAAAAAATATGCTGGAAATTTGTAAATTTTTTCTACTTTCCTCTTCCTTTTTTGGTGATTTTGTATTAAAATAGGTTCATGAATTTTTGGAATCAGTAGATTTTCCTAAGACTGTCTGAGGTTTTGTGCAATATTACAGATTTGAGACCGCGAATTTTGGCACTAATGGACAGCGATTCATGCCGGGTATACCGGCGAACATATAATGTTACTGCTCTCTTTGACAATGTTTTCACTATCCTGGAATACATTGACAGCTGTGAGACCAGTAGCCCTATAATTTACAAGAAGGGACGGAAGGGTAATGATATCAAATCAGGTACTGCAGAATACACTTGAGGGGCTCAGGGAGATATCCAGGACGGAGTTTTGCATTATTGACACAGATGGCAAGACACTGGCGTCCACCTACAGTGAATTTGAGATTCAGCCACAGGATATTCAGGCATTTGTGGAATCCCAGGCTGCCAGCCAGCTTGTGAAAGGTTATCAGTATTTCAAGGTCTGTGATGATTACCAGCTGGAATACATTCTGGTCGCCCACGGAGAAGATGAAGATACTTATATGGTAGGAAAGCTTGCCGCTTTCCAGATCCAGAGCCTGATCGTTGCATATAAGGAGCGTTTTGACAAGGACAGCTTCATTAAGAACCTGCTTCTTGATAACCTGCTTCTGGTAGATATTTATAATCGTGCGAAGAAGCTTCATATTGATGCTGATGTTCGACGGGTGGTTATGATCCTGGAGCTTGAGCAGGAGAGAGAGCACAGCTCCATGGAGAGCGTGAAGAGTCTGTTCGGCGGCAAGAGCAAGGACTTTATCACAGCTGTTGATGAGAAGAGCATTATCATTGTCAAGGAACTTGAGGAGAACGAAGGATACGAGGAGATGGACAAGCTTGCCCAGACCATCCTTGATACCTTAGGACTTGAGAAAGAGAATACTACACATATTGCATACGGAACTATCGTAAGCGAGCTGAAGGAAGTTTCCCGTTCCTACAAGGAAGCCAGAATGGCTCTTGATGTAGGCAAGATTTTCTCACCTGAGAAGGACGTTATTGCTTACAGCTCTCTTGGAATAGGCCGTCTGATCTATCAGCTTCCGATCCCGCTGTGCAAGATGTTCATTAAGGAGATCTTCGGCGGCAAGTCCCCGGATGATTTCGACGAGGAGACTCTGGTTACCATCGACAAGTTCTTTGAGAACAGCCTGAATGTATCCGAGACCTCCAGACAGCTTTACATTCACCGTAATACTCTGGTTTATCGTCTGGACAAGCTCCAGAAGAGCACCGGACTTGACCTTCGTGTATTCGAGGATGCGATCACATTCAAGATCGCGCTGATGGTTGTAAGATACATGAAGTATATGGAGACTCTGGAGTATTAAGTTTCATATTTGTAATTTCTGTGCCTGCTGCATTTGTTTGTGGCAGGCATTTTTCACTTTATAGGAAAGACCGCCTGAGGCGCTCTCTTGAATTGAAAAATGCCCGCACGGAGGCGGGCACGACGACAAGAC
>NZ_JBCPGE010000071.1:0-16838 GCF_040914025.1 Ruminococcus sp. RTP21484sp1_RTP21281st1_A8_RTP21281_210402 | reverse complement strand
GATAATTCTACCTTTCTGATAATCGTTACCTCCATCTGTTGATGGAAGCATTATACTACATTGGGACATTTTCCTTTATGGTATATTAGGACATTATCATAAATGGTTCATAAAAAGAGTCTATAGTCGCTATAATTGGTTGACTTTCCCTGTTATTCGCGATAGAATGTAAAACGACGATGGGAAAGAAAGCAGAAAAACTGCCTGGATGACCGTCGCATTACTGAAATATTACGAAAGAAACCAGCAGAAATCACAGACAAAATTTATGAAAACAGGATACAGCATCCGAACCTGGCGCATGCGCCTGGTTTGTCCGGAGCCTATATGGCTGGACAGAACAGAAGAATATTTTCAGAACGTGGTGGAGTTTTACTACCACCTTCTGAGACAGCATGAAGAACTGTGGAACAGCAGCCTCTTCGACACCCAGCGCAGTCTGGAACTCCTGACCCTGGCCGGTCGGGACGGCAGACAGCCCACTAACCCCTTACCAATGGGAAAAGTACCTGTCTACCTGAGACGCGCTGCCATTAACAAAGCATCTGCCACAGTAAAAAGCACCCAGGAGCTTCAATCCGGATTCCCTGAGAAGCTGGAAGCCAAGGTTACCTTTTTCAAAGGAATGTATTCCGACCTCACCGACAGATCCATCTGTCTGAAGCTGTGGAACGGTGAGAAATGGATCTGGACAGACTGCAATCTGAAAGGACGCTCCTTTCCCCAAGATGGTCAGCTGATGTCGCCCACCCTGGTAAAGGAGGGCAGGCGCTACCTGCTGAATATCCCGGTGAAACAGGAGAACAGCGATGCCCGCACTGCCAAAGAACGAATGGCAGAAGGCACGAACCTGTGCAGTGTCCGCTTTACAAACACAGACACCTTCGCAGTGTGTTGCATTCTGGATGAGCAGGGAAAACAGCTGGCTGTACACACCTGCCGGGGCGGAGATGCGTATCGCCACCGCTGCAAGCTGCTGGAGACCAGAATACAGAAATCCAGACCAAACACAGTGGGAGACAATAGTTCCCAGCCCAACCGGAAGTACTACATGCACCTGAAGAACCTGTCCGAGCACTACGCCCATCAGGTCAGCCGTGAAATCCTGAACTTCTGCAAAGAGAATCAGGCAGGAATCATTGTCCTCCCCGATTACGACCAGAACTTCACCCGGATGTCAATGGTAAAAAGCGGCAATTTTTCCCCGCTTCACTTAAGCAGCAAGATCCGGACCAACCTGCAGTACAAAGCCTGGGCAGAAGGAATTCTGGTACTGGAAACCAGAACAGACGGACTGAAGGACAAATGCGCCATCTGCGGCGGCAAGGTTCGCCGGAAGGGAAATGAATTCCTCTGTGAAAATGGTCATCAGGGAAACCGCTTCCTGAATGACGCCAGAAATCTTGGCAGGAAATGCCAGGACAGTTTTTTTCGCAGAAATAGAACAAAATAATTATTGATAACAAAGAAAAAATGATAATAAGTAGCGTTACGAACGCTCTTATCTATAAAACCGGGTAACCGGGCAAAGAGGCTGCGCCAGTGACGTAGGCTTTTCGGCAGACCACCGCCGGTGCGGGTTCCGGACTTCCCCAAGATATCCTGGGAGTCGCCGAAGCACCAGACAGGAAGCTATCTGGTAAGTGGTCAAAGTTATGAAAAAATGGGAGGAAAGGACTGGGAGGGGGTAACTCCGTCCGTATGATTAAGAAATGACAACGAAAAAACAAAAACACGAACGCAAAAAAAGAAAGTTGGAGCATTGGCAGGTAATCGCACTTTACCTGATGATTTATGATGTGATCGCCGTAAACGCCGCATACTTTCTCGGACTGTGGTTCCGCTTTGATTGTACATACTCCGCAATACCCGGAGAATATTTGTCTGCCTATCTGAAATTTGCACCATGGTATACAGTATTCTCTGTTTTTGTCTTTTGGGCATTGCGCCTCTATAACAGTGTGTGGCGTTTCGCAAGCTACAGTGAGCTGTTAAGAATTGGCTTATCTACTATACTTACATTCCTGTTCCAGATAATTGGAATCACATTTGCCATTCAGAGAATGCCAATGTCCTATTATCTCTTCGGAACCATTATTCAATTTTGCCTGATTACAGGAATCCGCTTTTCATATCGATTTGTTCTTCTGGAAAGAACACGGAAACAGAAGGAAGAAGAAGGTCCGCTGCATCACATTATGCTGATCGGTGCCGGCCAGGCAGGACAGATCATTCTCCGCGACGTGGAACGTGCCAAAGAGCCAAAGGGAAAGGTTTGTTGTATTATTGACGATAACCCGAATAAATGGGGACGTTATATGGAGAGTGTGCCCATTGTAGGCGGTCGTGATGACATTCTCGCAAGTGCAAAGAAATATAAAATCGACCAGATTCTTCTGGCAATTCCAAGCGCAAGTGCGGCAGAGCGAAGAGATATCCTGAACATCTGCAAGGAAACCAAATGTGAAATGAAGATTCTTCCAGGTGTGTACCAGTTCGTCACCGGAGAAGTGTCCCTCAGCAAAATGAAAGACGTGGCAGTGGAAGACCTTCTTGGAAGAGAACCTATCAAAGTAAATATGGATGAGATTTTCCGTTACATCAGTGGAAAAACCATTCTGGTAACTGGTGGCGGCGGTTCCATCGGAAGTGAGCTTTGCCGTCAGATCGCAGCCCACGCGCCGAAACGACTGGTGATCTTCGATGTCTATGAGAACAATGCATACGACATTGAACAGGAGCTTCGTTCCAAATATCCACATCTGGATCTGGTGGTACTGATCGGTTCCGTGCGCGATACCAGAAAGATTAATGATGTATTTGAAACATACAAGCCAGACATTGTTTATCATGCAGCTGCACATAAGCATGTACCACTTATGGAGACAAGCCCATGTGAGGCAATCAAGAACAATGTAATGGGAACCTATAAAACTGCTCATGCAGCTCTGAAAAATGGCTGTCAGCGTTTCGTGCTGATCAGTACAGACAAAGCCGTTAACCCAACCAACATTATGGGCGCCAGCAAGCGCCTCTGCGAGATGGTCATCCAGACTATGGATAAGATCAGCCGAACCGGAAGAGAAGACCTGCTTCCATTACTGGGAAGCCACTATGAAGACAGCGAGGAAGCACTTGCAGAGGTGGCAGCGACTTGTGAAAATCCAGGAGAAAATGGTGAGAGAAAATACAGGACTGAGTTTGTGGCAGTGCGTTTCGGAAATGTGCTGGGAAGTAATGGATCTGTTATTCCGCTGTTTAAGAAACAGATTGCTAAAGGCGGACCGGTGACCGTTACCCATCCGGATATTATCCGTTACTTTATGACTATTCCAGAGGCGGTAAGTCTGGTGCTTCAGGCTGGAACCTATGCCAAGGGCGGAGAGATCTTTGTGCTGGATATGGGAGCTCCGGTGAAGATTGATACACTGGCAAGAAACCTGATCAAGATGTCAGGGCTGACACCGGATGTGGATATTAAAGTGGAGTACACAGGACTCAGACCCGGCGAGAAGCTTTATGAAGAAAAGCTGATGGCTGAGGAAGGTCTGACTAAGACAGATAATGATCTGATTCATATTGGTAAACCGATTCCGTTTGATACAGATGAATTTTTACATCAGCTTGAAAATCTGGCTGTTGTAGCTTATGGAAATGATCCGGATATTAGAAGTTATGTGGAAGAGATTGTACCGACTTATCATGCTGCGAAGGATGATTTGAAGCTGCATGGGGAGACATATAAGAAATTATTCAATAAAGCAACTGAAAATAATCATTAATTTATTTGAGCATATATTATTAAATTTAAAGAGAGGCAGAGAACAATGAAAATACCATTTTCACCACCAGATATTACAGATGCAGAGGTTGAACAGGTCGCAGAAGCACTTCGTTCCGGTTGGATTACTACCGGACCGAAAACAAAAGAATTAGAGCGTGAAGTTGCTGATTTTTGTGGCGTTAACAGAGCAGTATGTTTGAATTCACAGACAGCCTGTGCGGAAATGACACTGAGAGTTTTAGGAGTAGGAAAAGGTGATGAAGTAATTACCTGTGCTTATACCTATACAGCAAGTGCATCTGTAGTATGCCATGTAGGTGCAAAGCTTGTATTAATTGATACACAAAAAGATTCTCTTGAAATGGACTATGAGAAACTTGCAGATGCAATTACAGAAAAAACTAAGGTAATTATTCCTATTGATCTTGGTGGTGTACCATGCGATTATGACAGAATCTTTTCTATAGCTGAAAGTAAGAAACATCTGTTCCATCCGTCAAACGATATTCAAAAAGCAATAGGAAGAATTATTGTAATGGCTGATGCAGCTCATGCGTTTGGAGCAGAGTGGCATGGCAAAAAGGTTGGAAGTATTGCTGATTTTAGTAACTTTAGTTTTCATGCAGTGAAAAATTTTACAACTGCAGAAGGTGGAGCTGCTACATGGAAAGATATTGAGGGAATTGATAATGAAGAATTATATCATAAATATCAATTGCTTTCCCTTCACGGACAGTCAAAAGATGCTCTTGCTAAGACTCAGCTTGGTGCATGGGAATATGATATTGTCGGTCCATGGTATAAATGTAATATGACAGATGTTGTTGCAGGGATTGGTCTTGCACAGATGAAGCGTTATAAAGGCTTACTTGCCAGAAGAAAAGAAATTATTGAAAGATATGATGATGCATTTAAGCCATTAGGAATTGAAGTCCTGAATCACTATGCAGATGAACATCAGTCATCAGGTCATCTTTATATTACAAGAATTCCAGGAATTACTCTGGAACAGAGACATGAGATTATTGTAAAAATGGCGGAAAAAGGAATTGCATGTAATGTACATTATAAGCCATTGCCAATGATGACTGCATACAAGAATCTTGGGTTTGATATTAAAGATTATCCAAACGCTTATAAGAGATTTGAAAATGAAATTACACTGCCACTTCATACTAAATTGACCGACGAAGAAGTGGAATATGTAATTGAAAATTATTTTGAGATTGTAAAGAACTATATTGGAAAATAATTAGGAGAAACAGCTAATGATTTTGAAAAAATGGGATGACCTTCCTGAATTTATGAAATGTGATGAAGTAAAAGTTTATTATGATATTTTATCACGAAAGAAAGGAAGTCTGGTTCTGAAACGGATTTTTGATATTGTAGTGGGGGTTATCCTGTTGATTCTCCTGGCTATACCTATGCTGATTATTGCTGTGCTGATAAAATTGGATTCAAAAGGGCCTGTTTTTTATCGTCAGGAGCGTGTGACCAGATATGGCAAAAAATTTAGAATACACAAATTTCGTACTATGGTTAATAATGCGGATCAAATTGGATCTGCTGTGACTGTTGGTGGTGATTCTCGAATTACTAAGGTGGGAGCAAAAATTCGAGATTATCGGTTAGATGAGTTACCGCAAGTTTTTGATGTACTAAGTGGAGACATGAGTTTTGTGGGTACAAGACCTGAGGCAACTAAGTATGTAGAAAAATATAGTAATGAAATGTTGGCTACGTTGTTATTGCCTGCAGGGATAACTAGTGAGGCTAGCATTCGTTATAAGGATGAAGCAAAGCTGTTGGATGCGGCGGATGACGTGGATAGAGTATATGTTGAAAGAGTGCTTCCTGGAAAGATGAAGTACAATTTACATAGCATTAAGAATTTTTATTTTGGAACAGATATTATAACTATGTTTAGAACTGTGTTTGCAGTATTAGGAAAAGAATACGTGTAAGGAGAATGTGGTTTAATGGAATATCCTAATTTTTCTGTTTTAATGTCGCTTTACATAAAGGAAAATGCAGAATATTTTGATGAATGCATGCGGAGCATATTGAATCAAACTGTTTTGCCTTCTGAAATTGTAATTGTTTATGATGGCCCTATTTCAAACGATTTGAGTAAAATGGTTGAAAAATACAAAAAAAATAATCCAGGCTTGATAAAAACTATTGAGAATAAAAAAAATAAGGGGTTGGGATTAGCATTGGCGGATGGAGTTCCTGCATGTAAATATGAATTAATTGCGCGTATGGATACTGATGATATTGCAAGAGAGGATAGATTTGAAAAACAGTTAGAGTGTTTTATGAATGATTCCAAACTTGATGTTTGTGGAAGCCATATTATCGAATTTGAAGGCACTATTGATAATGTACTTTCTAAAAGAAGAGTACCACTTACTCATGAAGCAATTGCAGACTATCAAAAACAGAGAAGTGCATTTAATCACATGACAGTCATGTATAAAAAATCCACTGTTCTTAGAGCTGGAAATTATGAAGATTGTCCTTTAATGGAAGATGATATGTTATGGGTTCGAATGCTTATTTCTGGTGCTAAGGGAATGAATATTGACGATTATCTTGTATATGCTCGAACCGGATATGCAATGATTGAACGTCGTGGCGGTTGGGCATATTTTAAGAAATATTTAAATGGAAGAAGAAAAATATATGAGACAAAGTATATAACAAGGTACGATTATTTAAAGACCGTGTATATTCAGTTTTTTGTCGCCTTATTACCTAGAAAGATAAGAAGAATTATATTTATAAATTTGTTACGTAAATGCAATGATTAGTTTAAAAGAGGAGAAAAGTTATGATACCAAAAAAAATACATTATTGTTGGTTTGGGGGGAATCCTTATCCGGAAGATTTTTTGAAGTATTTAGAATCTTGGAAAAAGTATTGTCCTGATTATGAGATTATCGAATGGAATGAGAAAACATTTGATATAAATTCAAATAAATATGTGAAAGAAGCATATGAGTGTAGAAAATGGGCTTTTATAACTGATTATGTTAGATTATGGGCTATTTATAATTATGGTGGCATTTATATGGACACTGACGTAGAGGTTTTAAGATCATTGGATACTTTTTTAGAATGTCACGCTTTTTCAGGGTTTGAAAGGGAGAATGCAGTTCCAACAGGAATTATGGCAGGAGAAAAAGGACAAAGTGCTATAAAAGATTTGCTGAAAATGTATAACAGTATGAGTTTTATCAATGATGATGGGACGATGAATTTACATACAAATGTAGAATTAATTACGGAATATTTTGCTGACAAAGGATTAGAATTAAATAATACTAAACAAACTATAAATGGTTTCACTATGTATCCGAAAGATTTTTTCTGTCCCAAAAATAGTCGGACTTTAGAAGTTGAGCTTACAGACAATTCATATACAATTCATCATTTTAAAGGTAGTTGGGTTGAAAATTCAACTAGGCGTAGACAGAAAGTAAAAAAAATGCTTGGACCGAAAATGATGAAAGTAGTAGTAAAAATAATGGATAAGATAGGAATTAAGTAATGTTTTTATTATGTAAAAGATTGTTTACTAAATTGTTTTGGTTAATACCTCTAAAGAATAATAAAATTTTCTTTTCAAGCTATGAAGGAAAACAGTACTCATGTAATCCTAAAGCTATATATGAACAATTAAAGAACGAGGAAAAATCATATTACTATATTTGGGAGTATAATTCGTCTTCAGTTCCTGATGAGTTAAAGCAGAATGTAATTATTGTTAAACATAATTCACTGAGCTATTTTTATCATCTTTTGACCGCAAAGTATATTATAACAAATAGTGGGATTTCTGCGGCCATTTCTTTAAGAAAAGAACAGGTATGTGTAAATACATGGCATGGTGGTGGGGCATATAAAAAGGTTGGAGCAGTGGTCGATGAAAAGATAAATGGAACTGCTTGTAAAGAGCTTGCAATCATAGCTAAACAAACATCATATTTTCTTTCTAGTAGCCAGGAATTTACAAAGGTAATGGAAAAATCTACATTTATTCCTCGAAATAAATTTTTGAATATTGGAATGCCTCGAAATGATATCTTTTTTGCACCATCGAAAATGGAGAACTTAAGGAAAAAGGTTAGGGATTATTGTAATTTGTCAGATGAAAAAAGAGTTGTATTATTTGCCCCTACTTATAGAGGAAAAAGTGGAAATATGCATTATTCAACACTAATTCCGGACATTGATAATTTAACTAAGGCTTTAAAAAGTAAATTTGGAGGAGAATGGGTTGTTCTATACAGAAGTCACTATTACAAAACCACGGTTGAAAATAATCCTTCGATAATTGATGTGTCAGAGTATCAGGATATGCAGGAGTTATTATGTCTGGCAGATGTGTTGATAACAGATTATTCTTCTTGTATATGGGATTACTCTTTAATTTTTAGACCCTGTTTTTTATTCGTACCTGATTTGGAAGAATATGAAAATGAAAGAGGAGGATTTTATACACAAATTAGTACGTGGCCAGGAATCGTATGCAAAAATGATGAGGAATTAGCAAAGAAAATTTTTTATTATAATCGGGTTGAATATATTCAAAAAGTAAAAATTCATCATTCTAGTTTAGTGAGTTATGATAAAGGGACTGCTACAGAACAATTACTTAGAGCTTTAAGTTTATAAGTGATGAGTCAGAGGATAAAATGGATAAAAAAACAAGATTGAATATGACTATATCTTTATTACTGCAAATAGTGACAATAATAAGTAGTTTTATTATTCCAAAACAAATATTACTTTCTTTTGGATCAGAGGTAAATGGTTTAGTAAACTCAATTACGCAGTTTTTAAATTATATTAGTCTTATAGAAGGTGGATTAGGGTCTGTTTTAATGACGGCTTTATATCAACCATTAAATGAAAATGATATAGAAAAAGTTAGCAGAATTATAGTGGCTGGCAATAATTTTTTTAAAAAGATTGCTAAGATTTTTTTGATATATTTATTTGCAGTTTCGGTAGTATATCCACTAATAGTCAAGACAGAATTTTCATTTAGTTATATTTGTACACTGTCGCTAATTCTTGGGATAAGTTTGTTTATACAATATTATTTTTCGATTGTTTGGCGCTTAATGTTACAGGCTGATAGAAAAGTATATATATCAGCTGGAGTTCAGATTATTACTGTCACATTAAATACTATCTTGACTGTGGCTATAGTACGAATTTATCCATCTATACATGTGATCAAATTGATATCAGCTGGTGTTTTTGTGATACAACCACTTATTTATAATTTATATATTGAAAAGAATTACAAAATTAACAAAAGAGCAATAGCTGATAACGGAGCATTAGAACATAGGTGGGATGGGTTTGGAATTAATCTTGCTGCTTTTTTTAATGGAAATACAGATGTAATTGTGTTGTCACTTTTATCTACACTTTCAAACGTTTCGATATATGGGGTGTATAGTTTAGTAGTTACTGGAATAAAAAGTATTATTACATCTATTTCTGCTGGAATTGTGCCAAGTTTGGGAAGAGAATATTCGCTAGGAAATAAAAAGAAATTAGAATCTATTTTTTCAAAATATGAAAATTTGGTTTTATTTATTGTATTTACCATTTATTCTTGTGCAGTTCTTTTAATTGTACCGTTTGTGCTTAATTATACGTCAGGTGTTACTGATGCAAATTATCGACAACCTATTTTTTCTATACTTTTGATTTTATCATATAGTATATTTTGTATTCGGGAACCGTATGTCAATATGGCATATGTAAGTAATTCGTATAAAAAAATAAGTAAATATGCATACATAGAAGCAGTAATAAATGTTTGTGCATCATTCTTGTTTGTAAAAAAACTGGGGTTGAATGGTGTGGCTTTAGGTACCTTTTTTTCAATGAGCTATAGAACTTGTATGCAAATTATATTTTTGAAAAAAAATATTCTTTATCGAAGTCCAATAGTTTTTATTATTAAATTTCTAATTTACTTAGCATCATCTACTGTTGGTATAATTATTGCAAAAAATATTGTGATCTTATCGGGGGAAAACGGATGGGGAGAATGGTTGCTTAAGGCAATTGGAACGACAATTATTATAATTATTGGGAATATAGCTGCATATATTAGCATTTGGTTCTGCGAATACAAACTTAAAGAAAGGCGATAAATCATATGAAGGTTTTAAATAACAAAAAAATTGTGCTAAAAGAATTTCCAGTTCTATTTGCGACTTTTTTATATTGCACTTCCTTTCTTATTGTTGATGTAGGGCTAAGCATAACAGTGTATACAGGAATGATTGGACTGTTGTGCGTTGTCTTTTGGGGAGTGGAGTTGTTAAGACAAAAGAAAATATATGTATCAAAATGGTTGCTTCCAGTTTTGATGATGTTTGTTATCACAATAGGAACATCATTCCATAATTATAATTTTAAAGATGATACAAAAACATATTATCTTATTATCGCGACTTTGGCGTTATGTGTGTATGGATTTACTCGTTATAGTTATTCTTCTGTAAAAAAAATAAATGCAATAATAACAATTACGGGAATGTTTTTTTCTTCATTGATTTATTTTTTTAAATTTTTTCCTGATATATATAGGACAATCATTTTTCCATTTCTTACACCTGACACGGTTTCTGAAATTAATTTTATTACTGGACAAGGATATTCTGTATTTGTACATAGTGATATTTCATATACATTAGTACTCATTTTGTTTGCTATATATATATCTTTATTTACGGATGTAATGCATCCTAAAATAATTCATTGTATATACATGGGTGGAAGTCTTGTTTTGAGTCAAAGACGTACAGAAATTGTATTTGGAATAGCTGTTATTGCAATTATATATTTATTAATTTTTTCTGATGTCTTGATCAAATTTGTAAAACGTCATTTTTTTATTTTTTCTATTTTGTTTTGGGGAATTATTATAGTATTACTAGGACTACTGAGCTTTTATTTGACAGTTCAGCAGGGATTTTCATCAGAAAACAGAATATTGATGACTATTTATGAGTTGAAATATAAAATTGATAGTTCTAATGGAAGAAATTTATTGTATTCTATTGCATTGAATCTTTTGAGAAAAAATTGGTTTTGGGGTTTAGGGTGGATGAATTTTTCAAATTATTCAGGGCAATCAGGAATTTCAATGGTGCGTAATGTCCACAACATATATATGCAGTTGATGCTAGAATGCGGAATGATATTTGGTCTTATATTTATTATATGTATGCTTTTATTATTATTTAAATGCTTGAAAGTAGTGAAAAAAAATAAAGTTAGTGGAGCTGGAAGTGCTATGTTGTTGTACCTCCTTTTAGGGGGGCTGACAGATAACACTATATACTATCCGTACTTCTGGATTATTTTGGGAATATCAATATATATAAGTTCGATATGAAAAATTTAAATAGTGAGGAAAAAGAGATGAATATAGCTGTAATATTTGCAGGGGGAATAGGTACAAGAATGCATAGCAGAGAGTTACCCAAGCAGTTTTTATTGATGCATGGAAAACCGATTATTGCTCATACCATAGATGTATTCCAGCAATCTGATGAAATAGATGCAATTGTAATAGCATGTGTAGCTGATTGGATAGATCATTTAAAGAGTATTTTAGAACAATATAATTATACAAAAGTAAAAAAAGTGGTTCCGGGAGGAGATACAGGACAGGCGTCCATATATAATGGATTGAAAGCTGCCAAATTAATTGCAGGGGATGAAAAGTGTATTGTTTTAATTCATGATGGGGTTAGACCGTTGATTAACAATATTACTATTCATGATAACATACGTTCTGTGATTCAATATGGTTCTGGAATAACGTGTGTTAAGGCAAAAGAGACTGTTTTAGAAGTTAACTGCAGTGGTGAAATTATAAATATACCAGATAGAAATGATTCAAGATTGGCTCGTGCACCGCAGAGTTTTTGGCTTAACGATATTTTAACTTGCCATGAAAATGCTATAAAAGAGAAAAAATATAATTTTATTGATTCCTGTTCAATGATGAAATATTATGGGAAGACATTGCATTTGGTGGAGGGTCCTGATATTAATATTAAAGTAACTACACCTGAAGATTTTTATGTGATGCGTGCTATGTTGGATGAGAAAGAAAATGGTCAAATATATGGAATTAATGGGGAAAACTATGGAAATTAATAGAGTGTGTTACGAGGATTTACAGGAAATATTATATGATTCTAATATTGATTTTTATAAATTAAAAGATTGTAGTATTTTGGTTACTGGAGTTACTGGGCTAATTGGTTCATTAACTGTTAAATCGTTAATATATGCTAATAAAGTTTGGAAACTAAATCTTCGAATTATAGGATTAGTGAGAAATGAAAACAAAATTAAAGATATATATAAAGGATTTGATTTAAGCATTGTAGATTTTGTGCATGGTGATGTTACAAAGGCATATACGACATATTTAAATGAGAACGTAGTTGTTGATTATGTGATTCATGCGGCGAGTATTACAGCTTCAAAAATAATGATTTCTCAACCGGTGGAAACAATTTTGACTTCTGTAGAAGGAACAAATCATATGCTTAGGTTAGCTGCTGATAAAAAAATAAAAAGTATGGTATTTATTTCTTCAATGGAAATGTATGGGATTTTAAATAATTCTGCTTCTTTATGTACTGAGGAAAAGTTAGGATATGTAGATCCTTTGAAGGTTCGAAGTAATTATCCTGAAGCAAAAAGAATGTGTGAAAATTTATGTGTTGCATATTCGAGTGAATATGGTGTGCCTGTGAAAATTGCAAGATTATCCCAGACTTTTGGTGCAGGAATATTGCCATGGGAGAATAGAGTATTTGCTCAATTTTGTTCTAGTGTAAGAGAAAAAAAGGATATAATTTTGCATACATCTGGGTTATCTGAAGGGAACTACTGTTATACGAGCGATGCGATAAGAGGTATATTGACTATCCTTTTAAAAGGAAAGGACTGTGAGGCATATAATGTTGTAAATGAAAATACACATACAACAATTTTGAAAATGGCTCAGATGGTATGTAGGGACATTGCAAATAAACAAATTGATGTCATTGTAAAAATAACAAATGATAATTATGGGTATGCTCCAGAAACTAAGTTGAAATTGTCTGGAGAAAAACTTGTATCTTTAGGATGGATGCCTAAGTGGAATCTTAAAGATATGTACATTAGAACTCTTAGATATTTAGAGTTAGAGGAAAAAATGGATGAAAATTAAATACGATTATAAAATCTCATCAATTAGATTTCTGGCTTTTTGTATGATAGTTTTGTGTCATATATGTCAGTTTTATGATTGGGAATTAGCTTGGTGGCTAAATGTTGGGGTTGAGATCTTTTTATGCATATCAGGGTATTTATATGGAAAAATGTATAAAATAAATAATGTTTTAGATTTTTATCAAAAGAGATTTATCAAAATTTGTATGCCTTATTATGTCACAATTGTACCTGTTTTATTATTTTATTATTTTTTTGTTGATAAGTTGTCAGTGATAAAAATTATTAAAATTTTACTATTAAATG
Source organism: Ruminococcus sp. RTP21484sp1_RTP21281st1_A8_RTP21281_210402 (assembly GCF_040914025.1). Lineage (NCBI taxonomy): Bacteria > Bacillati > Bacillota > Clostridia > Eubacteriales > Oscillospiraceae > Ruminococcus > Ruminococcus sp. RTP21484sp1_RTP21281st1_A8_RTP21281_210402. The sequence continues at coordinate 3,472 of NZ_JBCPGE010000071.1, read as the reverse complement.
ATACGCTTGACGGTGGAGGGCATTTATGGTTTGTTCCATTGATTATAATGTGTTATTTAATAACACCATTATTACAACTTATTTTTGAGAAAAACAACACAAAACAAAAATTTTGTTTGAAATTTATTAAAAGTGCAATTAGCATTGCTGTTATTTTTGGACTATTTATACCATATTTTAATCTTGGATATATAATATGTTATTTGATTGCATATTGCATAGGAATTAATGAGAGGGATAAAGTATTTGATGATAAAACTATATTATATGCATTATGCCCTCTTACATTGCTGAATCTAATACAGATTTATTTGGATTATATTTACAAAGTCAATTTTGTCGGAATGGCATTGAAATTGTATAAAATCTTTTCTTTGTTTAATCATATTTGGCTGGGAGTGTTTATCTTTTTATTATTAAAAAATGTAGTTTTGAGTAAGAAACAGTATAAGCAAATAGAAATTAGGTTGCTTAACAAAACAGATTTATATTCGTATGAGGTTTATTTGACACATCAGTTTTTTATTTTAGGTCCATTTTCTCTTATGAAACTGACATCAAGTGATTTATTGAATATAGCCATAGTTTTGTTTGGCATTTTTATTTCAACATATGCGGTCCAATTTATTAGTGAAAAATTAATAAAGTGTATGATAAATGAAAATAGGTTATTGAGAAAGTGAGATTGAAGGATGAAAAAGATAATGTTAGTTTTTGGTACGAGACCAGAAGCAATAAAAATGTGCCCGTTAGCAAATGAGTTGAAAAAAAGAGAAAGTATTCAAACGATAGTATGTGTTACTGGTCAGCATCGACAAATGCTCGATCAAGTCCTTAATACATTCAATGTTGTTCCAGATTATGATCTTTCAATTATGAAGCAAGGACAAACATTATTTGACATTACAACAGGAATTTTAGAGAAAATTAAAAATGTGCTTGAGAAAGTGAAGCCAGATGTTGTTTTGGTACATGGAGATACATCTACAACCTTTGTAACTGCATTGGCTTGTTTTTATCTTCAAATTCCAGTTGGACATGTGGAAGCTGGTCTTCGTACATATAATATTTATTCTCCATATCCAGAAGAATTTAACCGACAGGCAGTTGGAATAATTTCTCAATATAATTTTGCTCCTACTCAGATGGCAGCAAATAATTTAATTAAAGAAGGCAAAGATCCTGCTAAAATTTTTATTACTGGTAATACCGTTATTGATGCAATGCAGCATACTGTAAAAGATAATTATACGCATCCGGAATTAGAATGGGTTGGAGATGGAAAATTAATTTTTATTACGGCACATAGAAGAGAAAATCTTGGAGAACCAATGCATAATATGTTTAGAGCAATTCGCCGTGTGCTTGAGGAACATCCGGAATGTAAAGCTGTTTATCCAATTCATATGAATCCGGTTGTAAGAAAAGCAGCAGAAGAGGAACTTGGTGGTTGTGATCGTATTCATATTATTGAACCGATTGAAGTAGTTGATTGTCATAATTTTGAGGCTAGGTGCCATTTATGTCTTACCGATTCTGGCGGAATCCAAGAGGAGGTACCTTCTTATGGAAGACCAGTACTTGTTATGAGAGATACTACTGAGAGACCAGAAGGTGTAAAAGCTGGTACTCTGAGACTAGTTGGAACGGATGAAGAAACTATTTATAAAAATTTTAAAGAGTTATTAGAAAACCAAGAAGCGTACGATGCTATGGCAAAAGCATGTAATCCTTATGGAGATGGACATGCATGTAAGAGAATTGCAGATATTCTTGAGGGAAAAGAGTTTACTCCATGGGGAGAAATGTAATAAAATGATGTGATAGTATTATATATGGTATAGGGTATATAGCTTATAGCAATCTATAGAGGAGAGAACAAATTTTATGTGTGGTATCGTATCCTACACCGGTCATTCCCAGGCGCGCCCATCCTTCTGGATGGTTTATCGAAACTGGAATACCGCGGCTATGACTCAGCCGGTCTTGCCGTTCGTGACGGTGAGAACAAAACAAAAATCGTAAAGGCGAATGGGATAAAAGGGGTCTGTCCCCATAAATGCCGAGTGAAATTCCTTAAAGTTTTCTAAAAAACATATTAAATAAAATTCATACTTTTCCAATATATTTTCCTTCCAGAAAAGGAAACGGTATGCTATCCTATATACATCATTAGAGTTTCAAACCTACATAAGCTCTTCTGAAAAACAAATCATAGAAGGTGGTGAAGTCCATGGGAAGAAAGGATATCATCACAAAAGAGTACATGGAGGACACAGAGGTTTTTGCGGATGTGTTCAACCATATGATTTACAAAGGAGAAAAGGTCATTGACCCTAAGAATTTGAAGGAACTGGATACGGCGAATGTAATTATTCCATATGGAGCTAATGGGGCGGAGGTGCCATATCAGAAATATCGGGATGTGTTTAAAATCCTGTGTGCTATGGAAGATGAAAATGCGGTGTATCTGCTCCTGGGAGTGGAGAACCAATCCAATGTTCATTATGCAATGCCAGTGAAAAATATGGTTTACGATTCGCTGGAGTATGCAGCGCAGGTGCAGAAAGCAGAGGCTTCTCATAAAAAAGCGCGGAAGGAGAAAGAGCCTAAGGAGAAGAAACCGGATTCCGCAGAGTTTCTTTCAGGCTTTTACAGAGAAGACAGGCTGCTTCCGATTATAACAGTAGTTGTGTATTTCGGGGCTGATAGCTGGGATGCGCCTAGGTCGTTACATGAGATGTTGGTGGTACAGGATAAAAACATATTGTCGTTGGTTCCTGACTATCGGATTAATCTGATTGCACCAGGGGAGATGAGCGAAGATGAGTTGGAACATTTTACTTCTAATTTCCGGGAAGTGATGAAGTTCATCAAATATTCTGGTGATGGAGAGAAATTAGAGCGGTTTGTAAATGCGAATATAGCATTTGAAAATGTGGATAGGAAGGCTGTTCGTGTAATGGAGGAGATGACTGGAATGAAGATAGAAAGAAAAGAAGAGGAAGAAACGGTGAATGTTTGTAAGGGACTTCGGGATTTACAGGAAAAGGGACGAGTTGAAGGAATCCAGATCGGTGCAGAACATGAACAGCGACTTACCAAAGCTCTGCTGAATGACAACCGCATTGACGACCTAAAGCGTGCCCTTGAAGATCCCGCTTTTCGCCAAAAACTCTTGGAAGAGTATGGAATTGACTAAACAGTTATAGAGGAGAGAACAATTTTATGTGTGGAATCGTATCCTACACCGGCCATTCCCAGGCCGCGCCCATCCTTCTGGATGGTTTATCGAAACTGGAATACCGTGGCTATGACTCAGCCGGTCTTGCCATTCGTGACGGGGAGAACAAAACGAAAATCGTAAAAGCGAAGGGTCGTCTGAAAGCTTTATCGTAAGCGCTTAATTTTTAGGTATGATAGAAAAATCCCCGACTACTTTTCAGTAGCCGGAGCACCTTGACAATTCACA
>NZ_JBCPGE010000070.1:0-19043 GCF_040914025.1 Ruminococcus sp. RTP21484sp1_RTP21281st1_A8_RTP21281_210402 | reverse complement strand
GGAACTACATGGCAGCTTTGAAGACGGTATACGCGCCTCTAAGCAGGTACAGGAAAATCATTATTTACGGTATGCAGTTTATTTTCTTCTTTGCAGCCGTATGTGTGCAGAACCTGCTTGCACTTGGCTCCCTGGAGTTCGGAATGATCATCCTGGTATTTATCCTGATGACCTTCTCTCCGGTTGTAATCGAAGTTATCACAGAATGGTGCAGATCTTTGTATAACAAGGCACATGAGAAGGAAAAGAAAGGAATTATTTCTCTGTTTTTGGAGAAAGTGCAGAAATAATGACTGACCTGGTCTTGAGTGGCAATCAAAAATAATACCTCAAGCTGAATTTGAAAAGAAACGCAAAAAATGCTTCATCGCTTGTTATGGCGATGAGGCATTTTTTTAACATGCTCTAAAAGCCGGGCTGATTTCTTCTGCCGGGTATGGAAAAACAGGGCTTCGTTATAACTTTACAAAGTTTGGTTTCCGATCTTTAAATACTGTATAATACTCAAATCCACATTCTTTCAGCACCTGCGCAGCCCTATCAAAAGCGTATCCTATTTTATCCGGTGTATGCGCGTCAGCACCAATGGTGATGATTTCGCCCCCTAGTTCTTTATAACGCCGGATGATATCCGTACATGGGTTTGGCTCTCCAAGACCGTAGTGATAACCGCCGGTGTTGACTTCCAGTCCTACATTTGTGTCTGCCAGTTTTTTCAGAATCGCATCCAGAATGTTCCGATATTTTTCATAAGAATAAAACTGGTTTTTGTTTGGACCGTAGCGGACAATATAATCCAGATGTCCATAAGTGTCCATTTCATGAAATGCATCCAGATTCTCCAGAATGGATTCGAAATATTCAAGGTAGGCCTGTTCCTCGTTCCTGCCCTGGAAAAATTCCAGGTAGTAGGGGTCAGCACCGTGGACTACGTGAGAAGAACCAATCACGAAATCGAAAGGATATTCCTTTAAAAGATTGTGAAAATATTGTTTAAGATGAAGCTGCAAACCGATCTCAATACCGAAATGGATGTGAATCTGATTCTTGTAAGTTTCTTTCAGTTCGTTGAATTTAGTGTAATAGGCGGGAATATCCAGGGCAAATTCCAGGTCATCCGGAGTTGGTGGATAGTCTGGATCCAGATGCTCTGTAAAGCAGATTCCCTTAAACCCCAGTGCAATGGCCTGGCGGATCATATCCTCAGTGGGAGTGCCGGAATCTGCGGAAAATTCAGAATGCATGTGGCAGTCCCACAAAACTCCGGGAGAGTTGGAAAGTATTTTCATAATAACCTCCTTATAAATTATAAACCAAGCAAAGTATTTTAAAAATATATTTTCTGTAAATATAAAGATATATTTTATGGATAAGTGTACAGCGAAGGAACATGTGAAAAAAATTCTTCCTACACGAAAAAGAAAGGAAAAAACGTGCATAAATGCTGCCACTGTGTCATAAAAGGGACTTAATTGTCTCATTTGAGAGCAGTATATCATATCAGAGAATATTTGTGGCAATTTGCCTGTTATTTTTTTGAAAATAGGCTTGAATTTTTGTTCGGAATTAGGTACAATACGCTATAGGTTGATGTTTCTTTCACAAAGATTGAAGCACTCACATAATTTTTACCATTTAATTCATAGGAGGAATTTATCATGGCAGTAAAAGTTGCAATTAATGGTTTTGGACGTATTGGTCGTCTTGCATTCCGTCAGATGTTCGGTGCAGAAGGATTTGAAATCGTTGCTATCAACGACTTAACATCTCCTAAAATGCTCGCTCACTTATTAAAATATGACTCAACTCAGGGAAGATATGCTCTTGCAGATACAGTAGTAGCTGGAGAGGATTCCATCACAGTTGACGGAAAAGAAATCAAAATTTATGCAAAAGCTAACGCTGCTGAGCTTCCATGGGGAGAGATCGGTGTAGACGTAGTTCTTGAGTGTACTGGATTCTATACATCCAAAGACAAAGCTCAGGCTCATATCGATGCAGGTGCTAAACACGTTATCATTTCCGCTCCGGCTGGAAACGACCTTAAGACAATCGTTTACAATGTAAACCATGAGACTCTTACAAAAGAGGATCACATCATTTCCGCAGCTTCCTGTACAACAAACTGCTTAGCTCCAATGGCTAAAGCACTTAATGACCTTGCTGCAATCAAATCCGGTATCATGTGCACAATCCACGCTTACACAGGCGATCAGATGACACTTGACGGACCGCAGAGAAAAGGCGATCTGAGAAGATCCCGTGCAGCTGCAGTTAACATCGTTCCGAACAGCACAGGTGCTGCTAAAGCAATCGGTCTTGTTATCCCAGAACTGAACGGCAAACTGATCGGTTCCGCACAGCGTGTTCCAACCCCAACAGGTTCTACTACAATCCTTACAGCAGTTGTTGAAGGAAATGTAACTAAAGAGCAGATCAACGCAGCTATGAAAGCAGCTTCTAACGAGTCCTTCGGATACAACGAAGATGAGATCGTTTCCAGCGATATCGTTGGTATGAGATTTGGTTCTCTGTTCGATGCTACTCAGACAATGGTTCTTCCACTTGAGAATGGCACAACAGAGGTTCAGGTTGTTTCCTGGTATGACAATGAGAACTCCTACACAAGCCAGATGGTTCGTACAATCAAACACTTTGGTAAACTGCTTAACGCTTAATCAGAAGCAGAGTAGGGTTTTCAAATGCTGACAAGCCATGGCCTGACAGCATATGAATAAGACTCAGAGAAGGGTCCGGTCTGAATAGGACCGGACCCTTTTGTCTGTATAAAAAGTTAAATTTTATAAGGAGGCATAACAAGATGCTGAATAAGAAATCTGTTGATGACATCAACGTAAAAGGCAAAAGAGTCCTCGTAAGATGTGACTTCAATGTACCTCTGCAGGACGGTAAGATTACAGATGAGAACCGTCTGGTAGCAGCTCTTCCTACAATCAAGAAGCTTGTTGCAGATGGTGGAAAGATTATCCTTTGCTCTCACCTTGGAAAACCGAAAGGAGAGCCGAAACCGGAGCTTTCTCTTGCACCTGTTGCTAAACGTCTCACAGAGCTTCTCGGACAGGAAGTGAAATTCGTTCCAAGCCCGGTTGTTGTAGATGACACTGTAAAAGCAGCAGTAGCTGACATGAAAGACGGCGAGATCATTCTTCTTGAGAATACCCGTTATCGTGCAGAAGAGACTAAGAACGGTGATGAATTCAGCAAGGAACTTGCTTCTCTTTGCGATGTATTTGTAAACGATGCATTTGGTACCGCTCACAGAGCACACTGCTCTAACGTTGGTGTTACCAAATATGTAGATACAGCTGTTGTTGGATATCTGATGCAGAAAGAAATCGATTTCCTCGGAAACGCTGTAAACAATCCTGATAGACCATTCGTAGCAATCCTTGGCGGTGCTAAGGTTTCTAGCAAGATCTCTGTTATCAACAACCTTCTTGACAAGGTGGATACTCTGATCATTGGTGGTGGAATGTCCTATACATTCTCCAAGGCTATGGGCGGACACATTGGTGTTTCCCTTTGCGAGGATGATTATCTTCAGTATGCATTAGACATGATGAAGAAGGCAGAAGAAAAAGGCGTTAAGCTTCTTCTTCCGGTTGATAACAGAATTGGTGATTCCTTCTCCAATGATTGCAATATCCAGGTTGTAAAACGTGGTGAGATTCCGGATGGATGGGAAGGAATGGACATCGGACCAGAGACAGAGAAACTTTTCGCTGACGCTGTAAAAGATGCCAAGACAGTTGTTTGGAACGGACCGATGGGCTGTTTCGAAATGCCGAACTTCGCTCATGGCACAGAGGCTGTTGCCAAAGCTCTTGCTGATACAGATGCTACAACTATCATCGGTGGTGGTGATTCCGCAGCAGCTGTTAACATCCTCGGCTATGGTGACAAGATGACACACATCTCCACAGGTGGCGGTGCGTCTCTTGAATTCCTTGAAGGAAAAGAGTTACCTGGTGTAGCAGCAGCTAACGATAAATAAATAGAGCACTTAATGAAAGCAAGCTGTAAGCGCAGCTTGAATTATGTGCGGATTTGGTTCGAAGGAACTTAATGAGAGCAGGCTAACGGCGCAGACCAGCTGACTTTCATATATGGTGATGCCGCCTGCCGGCGACATGTCCGTTTAGTGAATCGGACTTCCTTATCATACAAAAGGAGATATATAAAATGTCTAGAAAGAAAATCATTGCCGGAAACTGGAAAATGAACATGACTCCAAGTGAGGCAGTTAAATTAGTAGAAACTTTAAAACCATTAGTAGCAAACGATGACGTTGACGTAGTATTCTGCGTACCGGCTATCGATATTCTTCCTGTAGTTGAGGCTGCAAAAGGCTCCAACATCCAGGTAGGTGCTGAGAACATGTACTTCGAGGAGAAAGGTGCTTTCACAGGCGAGATTTCCCCGAACATGCTTACAGACGCTGGTGTTAAATACGTAGTTCTCGGACACTCTGAGAGAAGAGAGTACTTCGCTGAGACAAGCGAAACTGTAAACAAAAAAATGCTCAAAGCATTTGAGCACGGAATTACTCCAATTATGTGCTGTGGAGAGACTCTTGATCAGAGAGAGCAGGGCGTAACTATGGACTTTATCCGTCAGCAGGTTAAAGTTGGTTTCCAGAACGTTACAGCTGATCAGGCTAAAACAGCCGTTATCGCTTACGAGCCGATCTGGGCTATCGGAACTGGCAAAACAGCTACAACTGAGCAGGCTCAGGAAGTTTGCGCAGGAATCCGTGCTTGCATCGCTGAGATCTATGATGAGGCAACTGCAGCAGCAATCCGCATCCAGTACGGCGGATCTGTAAACGCTAAGACAGCTCCGGAGTTATTTGCTCAGGCAGACATCGACGGCGGTCTTGTAGGCGGTGCATCCCTGAAACCAGAGTTCGGCGATATCGTAAACTATAACAAATAATAAAATAATAGCTATTTTTTAGCTAATGTGTCCAAGCAAGAAGTAATTAAACGCCCCTAAACACAAGGTTGATTGGTAAATATTACCAATTGAATTGTGGGTAGGGGCGTTTTATAATTTACCTACTATCACCTTTTGGTATCACTTTTGGAAGGAAAAATCACTGTCATTCAAATAAGCAGAAATAATGAAATTAGGTATCGTTATTACGAGGCCGATTTCATAAATGTCCATATAAGTTGTTAAATGCCTTTAGACGCTGATAGCTAGAGCATTTAGCGGATTTCCGACTTGGATAAAACTCTATATAAATTCATGTAATTTTTTGAAAAATGGCCCACTTTGTGGCCTACTAACTTTTGATCGAAGTCCTAATATGGTAAGAAGAAGCGCCTGTAGGAACGCTTCTTTTTTTCTGTACAGGAAAGACCGCCTGTGGTGCGCTGCTGAATTTAAAAATGCCCGCACGGAGGCGGGCGTGATAACAAGAAAATCCCTGGATTAGAAAATATAAAAATTTTACTCGCCAAATCGTTATCAGATTCTTCATCATTTAGAAGATAATCCATATCTGGAAGTCCATTCTCGTTTCTCCTGCTATATAATATTTTGTAAATCATTTTGCATGGATGTTCGCTGATAATAAGTATTTATGATATCCTGTAAAGTAATTGTATTCATCTTTTCTTCAGTGTTTTTTTGAATTTCATTATAGAATCCCTGCAAGGACAACTGAATATTAATGCCAACGCCACAATCAGGGTTGGTATGAGTATCTAAATGAAGTAGCGGTTTCTCGCCCTCCACTGCTTTATAAATATCCAGCAACGTAATCTGGTCTGCTGGTTTTGAAAGAGAAGGACGGGCATGTCCGGCTACACTGGTCATAAGTTCGGCCTTTTTTAGTTTTAACATGAGCTGGCGTACAAAGCCGGGATTTGTATGGATACTTTCTGCAATTGAGGCACTGGAGAGTGAGTTTTCCTGGTTGATAGCAATCAGAACCATTACATGGACAGTATCGCTTAATTTCGTTGAGTATTTCATGATAAGAAACTCCTTGTAGTATGATATAATGATTTTGGTTTCACGTTTTTGAGGCGAAAATATTTCTGGTTTGTCAAAAACATCCCAAGTTCTCAACAGCTCTTTTTAATGTGTTGAGAAATTGTACATATTTTTTATTTTGATGATTGTAAATAATATAATTACAACTATAATGAAATTTAAAGGAAAAGTCAACATAGTAATAAAACTTACGGAGGATTGTATAATATGCTGATTGTGGACAAATTAAAAGGAAATTTATATACCAGAATCAAAAAACATATGACTAAAAAAATGTATCACCTTTATTATCGTGAAAACAGGGAAGCTTCACAGTCTAAAGAAGAATATGAAGCAAATTTATTAAGAGCATACCGACATTTAGACGCATGCAGATTCAAAAATAAGGGATGGCCATGTCCAACATGCCCAAGTTGCTGTTTTTGTGGAAAAGATTATGAAACTATGACTGAGGTAATGGATTTTGCCCGGGAATGGATGAAAGAGAATCCGGACAAAGCCAGATTTATGAAACCACCCAAATTCTTGCATAAACATTGATTATTATATGATGCGATAAAATGTTCGCAAAGGGGAAGTTATGGAATACAAAAATCAAACAGAAAATCGTGCATTTCAGGAAATGCTGCTGGCAGCAGTAAAACGGTTACAAAATCGTTCTGGAGAGGAGATTGCTGCAAAAAGTGGGGCTGTTTTTCATAGCAGCCGAAATGTGCTTGAAGTACTGAGTTTTTATGAAACGATTGAAATTCAACTCCCTGAGTTTCGTATTAACTCAAACATGGACGAATGGCATTATCTGACATTGCTGCATTATCTGGATATGGCCGATGGAACAGAAGGTTCACAGAAGCTCATTACTTTTGGTAACCTGAAAGATGGATTGATTCGAGGAACCAAGTTTGACCGGACCGCAGAGCAGAAACTGGAAAAGCTTTTGCAGGATAAAGATCCTGAGAAAATTCAGAAAGCATGTAAAAACCTGGGTGCAGAATTTACAGAGACAAAGGCGGATTTGTGTGCTGTTTTTCCAGTTCTGCCAAGATATCCGGTAACTTTAAAAATATGGTTTGCAGATGAAGAATTTCCTGTATCTGGCAAAATATTTCTTCAGGATCATGCCGATCATTATCTAAGTGTAGAAGATGCGGTAACAGTTGGAGAAATTTTGCTGCAAAAATTATCGGAAGCCTTTTCTTCTCTCTGATCATGAATCAGAAAACTTTCCAGCCCGGCTTTGATAAATTTGTCGATTACTGTCTGAATCTGTTTCCAGTCATTACAGTGATTGCGGAGCATCAGTCTGTTGATGGAAAGGCAGCCATTCATTTGAAAATAAAAAACCGATTCTGCCTGTTCAAAGGTCAGGAGGCTGTGTGACATAAGCCAGGTCACATAGCCTTCTTTTGTATTTTCTGCTATTTTTTCCAGAAGAATAGGGGCAATTGCATCATCCAGAAACAGTGCCCTGTATTGTGATTCCATCTGTATTTTCTGACAGAACGGATAGGAACAGCTTTTTTGATTTAGACAGAATAAATGATCTACCGTTGTTAACATATCCTGAGTCATATCATTAAAAATATCTGATAATACATCATGGATATCGTAGTAATGAAGATAAAAAGTGCCACGGTTGATTTCAGCATTTTTGCAGATCTCTGTAACTGTAATTTTCGTAAAACTTTTCTGCTTTAACAATTCTAAGAACGTATCTTTTATGGTTTGCCTGGTATAGCGGGTACGGCGATCTTGTTTTCTCGTTTTTTCTGACATTATATACTCCTATATTATTTGGTATCATATGATTCCTCAACAATTTTTCTGATGTGTTGAGTAGCCATACAAATCTCATAGATTGATTATTGTAATTTATATAGTAACAACTATAATGGGATTTAAAGAAAAAGTCAACAGATTGTTCAGAATTTTAGGAGGAAAAACATGGGACATGTAATTGCTGTATCAGGAAAAGGCGGTGTAGGGAAAACAACCCTTTGTGGATTGTTGATTCAATATTTATGTGAAAATAGAAAACATCCGGTTTTAGCTGTAGATGCAGATGCAAATGCGAATTTGAATGAAGTGCTCGGCGTTGAACCTGAGATTACACTCGGAGAACTGAGAGAAGAGATTGAACGTGCAGGAGTTGATCCACGATATCAGATTCCGGCAGGAATGACAAAACAGGCTTATCTGGAAATGCGTCTTTCCGATGCAATTGCAGAAGAAGACGATTATGATTTGATGGTAATGGGGCGAACCCAGGGACAGGGCTGCTATTGTTTTGTAAATGGTCTTGTGCAGACCCAGGTTCAGAAACTGCAAAGCCATTATCCATATATTGTGGTTGATAACGAAGCAGGTATGGAACATATCAGCAGAGGAATCCTGCCAATGATGGAAGTTGCGATTCTTGTAAGTGACTGTTCCAGAAGAGGTGTTCAGGCAGCCGGACGTATTGCAAAGCTGATGAAGGAATTAAACTTTAAACCACAGAAAACCGGATTAATCGTGAATCGTGTTCCAGATGGAAAACTGGATGCCGGAACTCTGGAAGAAATCCGAAATCAGGGACTGGAACTGTTAGGGGTTGTACCACATGATGACCAGGTATATCAGTATGACTGTGATGGAAAGCCGATCATACGGCTTCCGAAAGATTCTCCTGTAAGAAGTGCATTGGAAGGAATTGTAAAGAAGTTGGGATTGTGAGCTGGAGGATTGAAAGTATGAAGATTACAGTATGTGGCAAAGGTGGCTGTGGAAAAAGTACAGTATCAGCACTGCTTGCCAAAGAATTTGAACGAATGGGAAAGACTGTTCTTGTAGCTGATTCTGATGAATCAAATTATGGACTGCATCGCCAACTTGGTGTAAAGCTTCCAAGGGATTTTACAGAGTATTTTGGTGGTAAGGAGAAAGCTTTTAAAACAATGATGGCAGGAGAGATTCTTGATACTGTGAAGTTGTCTGCATTTGCAAAAAAGTTCTATTCGGAACCATTTACATTGAATGAGATACCCGAAGAATATATTTCACGAAACAATGGCGTGATGCTTATTTCCAGTGGAAAAATACATCAGGCAAATGAAGGCTGTGCCTGCACAATGAATAGTATTTTAAAGCAATTTATCAAACATCTGACGGTAGGAGAAAATGAAGTTGTATTGTTGGATATGGAAGCTGGCGTAGAGCATTTTGGACGTGGTGTAGATAACAGTGTGGATTTAATCTTAATGATCGTAGATCCTTCTTTTGAATCATTGAAATTGACGAAAAAAATCCAACAGCTAGGGGACAGCATTGGGAAAACTGTATTTTTTGTGTTAAATAAAGTAAATGAATTGGTTTTGCCAACAATGTTGGAGTCTATTGACGATCAGAGTAAGGTGTTGGCAGTTATTTCAACAGATACAGAAATCGCAAGAAAGGGATTGGTTGGAGATGAACTAATGATGGAAATTCCGGAAATTCATATGCTTGCAAGGAAAATTTTGAAGCAATAAATGAGAGGAAGTAATAAGAAATGAAAATAGCCGTAACAGGAAAAGGTGGTGTAGGAAAGACCACAATCGCTGCAACTCTTGCAAGATTATATGCAGATGAAGGAAAAACAGTGTATGCAGCGGATACAGATCCGGATGCGAATCTGGGACTGGCACTAGGTTTTTCAGAGGAAGAACTGGCAGAGATTATACCAGTCAGCAAAATGAGAAAGCTGGTGGAAGAACGGACCGGAGCGGACAAAAGCAATACATTTTACAAAATCAATCCAAAAGTTGACGATATTCCGGAGAGATATTCGAAATTTCGTAATGGTGTCAGATTATTGATTCTTGGAACAGTAGAAACAGCCGGAAGCGGCTGTGTCTGCCCGGAAAATGTAATGCTTAAACGGATCATCAACAATCTTATTCTGCACAGAGAGGATGTTGTGCTGCTGGATATGGAAGCAGGTTTGGAACATCTTGGAAGAGGGACAACAGAAGGCATGGATCAGTTTATCGTTGTGATAGAGCCAGGAGCCAGAAGTGTTCAGACTTATAGAAACGTAAAGCGTCTGGCAGAAGAACTGGGGGTAAAGAAAGTAAGAGTTGTTGCAAATAAAATCAGGGATGAAAGTGATGAAGCATTTGTGAAAGACAGAATACCGGAAAGTGATTTGCTGGGATTTGTTCATTATAATCCGGAAATTATGAATGCAGACAGAGAGGGAGTTTCTCCTTATGATTTCAGCCAGACAGCAGTAGATGAGGTAAAAAAAATAAAAGAAAAATTAGGTTAAGAAAATAATAGAATATATACAGGAAAAAGGTGAAAAAATGGGATTTTTTCAGGATGTATGGATGCCAGAAGCATGACTTCAATTAAAGAAGTTAAATGTCCGAAATGTAGTGCAGATATAGAAGTATTTGTGAGAGATGGAAAAACAGTTGGCGAAAGTGTATGCGATAACTGCGGATATATGATAAAAGAAAACCAGATTACACAGCTGTAATTTGTAATATTACATCCACTTAACGCAAGAAAGAAGCAGTGATATACTGAAATAAAAGTTATTTATAAAATAATAATAAAAATCTGGAACAATATTGTGTGATTGAACAGTTGCAAAGAATGCAATTGTGGAAGATGAAGAAATTTACGTAAAACAATTAACAGAGTATATCCGGAAATATCAAACGGAAAGGGGAAGATCAATAAAGGTTACGGTATTTGGTATTTGCTGCATCTCGTGCCAAAAACGGTACGAAATAATAACCATGTTATAGTAATGACAACAGGAAATGATACTTTAAAAAGACGAGAGAGTCAAAGAAGGGAAAAAGAGAATGATCAGTGTTGAAATGGAAGATGTTTTGGCGGTATTACAATTATGCAAACCATATATTATCGGTATTATTGCTGCACTTGTAATTGGAATCGTAATTATGGTTGCATGCCGCAGGATGTCCAGGGACAAAAGATTTCTGATAAGAGGAGAAGCTGTGATCGCAATGGTTCTTGCTGTTGTTGTCTGCGTGAATATGATCTGTTTTGGACCAATGGCTACATTGATTGGACTTGCAACGGGAAATGGAACTTTAAGCGATGAAACAAATGAAGAAGCTGCGGAAGTGGCAGAAGAAATTATGGAAGACGGAATTGTTCTTCTGAAGAATGAAAGCTTGCTTCCTTTAAATGAAACAAAAAAACTGAATATTTTTGGCTGGGAATCTATTAATCCGGCTTACGGAGGAGCTGGTTCCGGTGGAATTAATGATCTGTATGATATTGTCAGTCTGAATCAGGGACTTGAAAATGCCGGATTTTCTATTAACCAGAAACTGGTTGATTTTTATAACAATTATGGTGCAGATGATCCGGAAATGTCTATCCAGAAACAGAGCTGGACATTACCGGAGCCACCTGTAGATACTTACAGTGATGAGCTTATTAAAAGTGCGAAAGAGTATTCTGATGTGGCAGTTGTGGTTCTTTCCAGAAAAGCAGGTGAAGGTCATAATGATATTCCTATGGATGTAAGAAAAGCAGCATATGATAATAATTCTGATGAATATGATGATTTTCCTGAGGGAGAGCATTATTTACAGCTTTCACAAACTGAGAGAGATATGGTGGATATGGTTTGCTCAAACTTTGATAATGTCATTGTAATTTATAATGGAGCAAATCAGTTTGAACTTGGTTTCGCAGATGAATATCCTCAGATTAAATCTGTTGTATGGTGCCCAGGAACGGGAAATGTGGGATTTAATGCACTTGGTAAAGTATTTTCAGGTGAAGTCAATCCTTCCGGAAAAACACCGGATACATTTATTTATGATATGACGACTGCTCCGTGGTGGAATAATGCAGAAAAAACAGAGTATACAAATCTGGCAGATATGGCTGTTGAAGGAATGAACGCAGGAACTGCGCAGGTGTATGCTCCGGCATTTACCAATTATGTGGAAGGCATTTATGTAGGATACAAGTACTATGAAACAGCTGCACAGGAAGGTGCGATTGATTACGACAAGACTGTACAGTATCCATTTGGATATGGTCTGAGTTACACAGAATTTGAACAGAAAATGGGTGAACTGGAGGAAAAAGACGGACAGATTTCTGTAGATGTAGAAGTAACCAACTCCGGAGATGTTGCCGGAAAAGATGTAGTAGAAGTGTATTATAAACCGCCATATACAAATGGAGGAATTGAGAAATCTTCTGCAAATCTAATTGAGTTTGAAAAAACAAATCTGCTTCAGCCGGGAGAATCTCAGACTGTTACAGTTACATTTAGTATAGAAGATATGGCCTCCTATGATGAGAATAATGCAAAAGCGTATGTTCTTGAAAAAGGTGACTATGTAATCTCTATTAACAGTGATTCACACACTGTGCTGGATCAGAAAACTTATACTGCAGATAAAGATGTAGTATATAAGGGAGAAAATAAAAGAGCATCAGATGATACTGCAGCAACAAATGTATTTGAAGATGCAAAAGGCGATGTGACATATTTATCACGAGCAGATCATTTTGCAAATTATGAAGAGGCTACAGCAGCACCGGCATCTGCAGAGCTGGGTGAGCCATATGTTTCTGAATATCATCTGAACAGCAATTTTGATAAGACTACATATCTCAATGATGAGGATGTAATGCCGACAACGGGAGCAGATAATGGACTTACATTAGCTGATATGCGTGATGCTGATTATGACGATCCTCGTTGGGAAAAACTTCTGGATCAGCTTACTGTTGATGAAATGGCAAATATGATTGCAATGGCTGGTTATCAGACAGCAGCCATGGATTCTGTGGGAAAAGTGGCTACACTTGATTTTGATGGACCAGCAGCAATTAATAACAACTTTACAGGAGTTGGTTCTATTGGATTCCCAATTGAAGTTGTGGTTGCATCCACATGGAATAAGGAACTTGCACAGGCCTGGGGTGAATGCATGGGCAAGATCAGTCAGGAAATGGGTGCAGAGGGCTGGTATGCACCAGGTATGAATACTCATAGAACCGCATTTGGTGCAAGAAACTATGAATATTTCTCAGAAGATGGAATTCTTTCAGGAAATATGGGAGCAAAAGCAGTAGAAGGAGCAAGAAAATACGGAGTTTATTCTTACATTAAACATTTTGCTATGTATGAAGGTAATGCCAAAATGGTAAGTGTCTGGTCGAATGAGCAGGCAATCCGGGAAATTTATCTGAAACCATTCGAGATTTCTGTAAAACAAGGTGGAGCAAATGCGGTTATGGTTTCCTGGAGTTTCCTTGGAGATAAATGGACTGGAGAATGCAGTAACCTTATGAATACAGTTCTCAGAGATGAATGGGGATTCAGGGGAATGGCGCTTACAGACTTCTTCCGAAACAATGGTCATGGATTTATGAATGCAGATGCAGCTTTGGCGAATGGAGTAGATGTAATGTTGTCTACATTCAATGGAGAAGAGAACAATGTAGCCAATCCAGAGCATCCAACATCTGTACTTCAGATGAGAAATGCCTGCAAAAATGTCATGTATACAGTTGTAAGCAGTTGGGCTTATGATGGAGAACACGAAGAAACAGGTATGGAAAACTGGAAAAAAGCAGGAATTGGTATCGACACTGTAATAGCCCTTTTCATGGCAGGAATGGAAGTACTGGTAATTAGAGGATATAAGAAAAGAAAGAATGCTGAATAAGGATGAAAGTGGGATGGAAAACAATTATGAAACAGTAAAAATTGGTTGAAAAGATGACAATAGAAGAAAAGGCAGCGATCCTCAGTGGAAAAACTGTCTGGCAGACCAGAGAAATTGACAGGTTTTCCATCTCGTGTTGTGCTGCTGAAACAAAGGAAAATGGCCGTTTGATTATGGGTGCTGAGGATGTATGGAATGTTTCGCTGACAGCACCAGAGGCGAAGCTTTATCTGACACATATGGATAATGTTGCTCATGCATCAGTTACACGCTTTACGATGCGTGGCCAATTAACAGCGTACGGTGTTTCTAACTATGATATGCTGGAAGACGGGGAAACTGTTGTTTACTAAAAGACAGTCAGCTCTGTGGAG
The DNA here is from genome assembly GCF_040914025.1 of Ruminococcus sp. RTP21484sp1_RTP21281st1_A8_RTP21281_210402. NCBI lineage: Bacteria > Bacillati > Bacillota > Clostridia > Eubacteriales > Oscillospiraceae > Ruminococcus > Ruminococcus sp. RTP21484sp1_RTP21281st1_A8_RTP21281_210402. The sequence goes on along the minus strand of NZ_JBCPGE010000070.1, from coordinate 4,948 downwards.
AAGAAATTTTTTTGTTTTCACAGTCCTGACAGATGCCATGAAGCATATCTCCGCTGCAATGCAGCCGGAAGCCATGATCTTTATACAAATGCTCTTTAAATTCATCCATAAAGTCACAGTCAAGATGCACAACCTTGCCACATCTGATGCATTTCAGATGTAGGTGTTCTGTGCATTTTTTTTCTTCTCCTGCAAACTGAAACACAGCTTTATCACTGTTCAGATCCGGATATTTGATTACAATATGCTCGGCGCAAAGCTTGTCAAGATATCGGTATACAGTTGTTGTATTTACCTTAATTCCTTCAGTTTTTAAATATTTTTCAATATCAGCCACACTGACAGTGACAGCCTTCTGGGACTTCAAATACTCCAGAATAATCTGTCTTGTTTTTGTAGTATAGGGTTTTCGCTCAGCCATTTTCTTTATTCCTTTCATATGTGCTTTTTTCTATTGTATCTTTTTATTTCGCCTAAGTCAATTATGCTCCAGAAATGCAAATAATTTGCAAATATTATTGACGGCCGGTATTCTATGCGTTATTTTAATAAACGCAAATGGTTTGCGCTTATTTTAAGCGGATGAGATAATATGCTTTTGAAATTTTATTTTCAGGCACATCAGGTTTGTGCAGAAAGGATTTTATTATGAGAAAAAAATTATTAACTAGAACAGCACTTGCAGCTACAATAGCACTTGGCATTGGTTCTTTTAATCTGGCATATGCAGCAGAAACTGAGGATACTTCTTCTGGAAAAAAAATAAATGTTATGGCAAGCTTTTATCCTATGTATGATTTTGCAACAAAGGTTGGAGGGGATAAGATTGAGGTTACCAATATGGTACCTGCCTTCTGATTTGACGCAGGATGCATGGATAAATGTAACAGGTACATATCACTATGACAAACATAAAGGGATGGAAATTACTGTCACTGATATAGAAGACGCAGAGCCGTCAGAAGAGGAATATGTTTATCCTATTTATTAAACAGAGATAGCTTGATTCAAGAAAACTATTTATAAGGTATATATTTTGCTCCATCAGAATGTTTGAAACAGAGCTTTGGGGCCTTTTATCTATCATTTATTAACTCCGGAAATAGAAAATAATTTTGTGTAAATGCAAACTATTTGTATTATAGATGCTGGCGCGGGACAGAAAAAAATGCCGTTATTGTTCACTCCGTTCACAGTAACGCGCTTCGCGATGCACAGAAATCATGCTTTGCATGATTTCGCGCTGCAACTCTCGGGTTTTCTGTGAACTTTGTTCACAAAAAACACCTCGCGGAACGTTACCAGTGAACAGTATCAAAATGCCAACAATATTTGCAAATAATCTGCAATTTACATTGACCAACATCGAATAAAAGCGTACAATGCGATATTGGCAGAAATATTAATCTGGAAGGAGAAAATAAATTCAATGAAATTTTGTCTATCTCATAAAAAATATCTTTTAGCTGGCATTTATATTATCTGTGTTATATTTACCTGTTTTAATGCCAGATTCTATCACACTCCTCTGGCAAAAATATGTTCTGTATCAGAAATGGAAACCATGAGCAGAGAAGGAACCAGAGGTGCAGAAGAACACTATTATACTCAGAAAATTACAGCCCGGATATTGAACGGTGCATATAAAGGTAAAGAAATTACACTTTCTAACGAATACACTTCTTCACAGGTTCAGACGCAGAAATACCATAAAGGAGATACGGTACTTCTGAATGGGTCAAAAGACAGACCTGGAAAAACTATACGTTCTGTAAAACGTGACATCTATCTGGTCGTACTGGTGGGTGGTCTGATTATTCTTCTGATCTATATTACGAGAAAACAGGGGGGTTATACGATCGTATCAGTGATACTGAATACATTGATTTTTGCGTACGGATTTCAACTGTTGGGAGATGGAAAGAATATTCTGAGAATATGTAATGTAATTGCACTTCTTTTTTCGTTGACTACATTGATCTGTCTGAATGGAATTCACAGGAAAACATGGGCTGCTGTTCTTTCGACTTTATGTGTTCTTTTCCTGATTATGATGCTGTTTGATTTTTCTATTCACAGGTATGGAGATTTAGATTATTCTAATCTGGAATACCTTGGAAGCATGAGTAATTCAGCCGACATATTCTGGACAGATATTATGCTGACAGGGCTTGGAGCGATTATGGATGTAACAGTCACTATAAGTGCAGCAACTGGTGAAATTGTTCGCAAAAATCCATCAGTTTCTATAAGAAAGCTGATACATTCGGGAAGGGAAATCGGATATGATATTATGGGAACCATGATAAATGTACTGCTATTTGTTCTTGTAAGTGGCATGATTCCAATGTTTATTCTTAAAATGAATAATGAGATCAGATTTATAACGCTTGTAAGATATCACATTCCATATGATATCTGTCGCTTTCTGATAGAAAGTATTGGAATAGTGTTGGCAATACCAGTATCTGTTTTAATTGCTTCGATTATTATGAAAATACCATCACTGAAAAGGAGTGGAAAATAATGATTCTTTTTCTTACATTAGTGCTGCTTTTTTTGATGATTACAATTGGAGGAGAACGTGGAGCTGTTTCAATCATGGCACTGGCAGGTAATATTATTATTCTGTTTTTTTCGGTTATATTGATGTCAGCTGGTTTTCCCGCACTGCTTCTGATACTGGCGGCAGGAGCAGGTGTCTGTTATAATTCTCTGTTTTATCAGAATGGAAATAATGTCAAAACGCGAGCTGCCTTTCTGGCTACACTGTTTGTAATGCTGATTCTGTTTATTCCGATTTTTGCTATTACGTGGAGAACAGGAAGTTATGGCTTAAATGAACTTCAGATTTCAGAAGAGGATTTTATGTACTATTACAACACAGATATCAGTATTAATATGCTTCATGTGGCTGTTTTTGTAAGTGTTTTCAGCACTCTGGGAGCTGTCATTGATACTGCACTGTCTGTGACGTCATCTGTGTATGAAGTCTGGACTCATAAAAACAGTCTGGTAGAGAAAGAACTTACTTCAACAGGGTATCAGGTGGGAAAAGAAATTATAGGCACAACAGTAAACACGTTGCTTTTTGCATATCTTGGAGGGAGTATTTTATTGTTTTCCTATGTGCAGACACAAAAATATAGTCTGGAAATCATTCTCAATTCCAGATTCCTCTTTCAGGATGTTGCGATTATGCTATTTGGTGCTATTGCCTGTCTTGTTGCAGTTCCAGTATCAATTAAATGCATTATCTGGCAGATCAGATATATTAATCCAGATAAAAAGCAATTAAACGCTTAAATTACATGGTAATCAGAAGATGGGAATTTCATATATAGTGATGTCACTGATAAGAGAGATGCCGGTTGTGTGTAAGATTCTTGCATAATGGTATCTACTTATCGTCAGTAAGCTGAATAGAAATGAAAATTACCATATATTTCGTCAGATTATACAGAAAAATGGAAATTTTGAACCGCAAAAAATTACAATTTGAAATTAATCAAATATTGTAATCAGCCTATGATTATGGCATAATGATTAAGGATATGTAAAAATTGAGAAAAATCCACGTTAACAAAAGAAAATACTTTGAAAAGAAAGGTCGCCTCTGCAGAATTGGCAGAGGGAAACGACAACAGAGGATTAGAACATGGCAATTTTTTCAATGGTTTTATCTTTGCTGTGCGGAGTATCATTTTTCCTTTTTGGAATGTCGCTGATGGGAGACGGACTGAAATCCGTTGCTGGTAATAAGCTGGAAGCATTCCTTTACAAAATGACCAATACCCCGCTGAAGGGAGTAGCACTTGGAACAGGTGTTACCAGTGTAATCCAGTCATCATCCGCCACTACCGTTATGGTAATCGGTTTTGTAAACTCCGGTATGATGAAGCTGAAACAGGCAATTGGTATTATCATGGGTGCAAATATCGGAACCAGTATTACAGGATGGATTCTGTGTCTGTCTTATATCCAGGGCTCCGGTGGAATTGCAAGTATTCTTTCTACAGCCACTATTTCAGCAGTAGTTGCTGTAATCGGTATCATGCTTCGTATGGTCTGTAAGAGATCTGTATACCGAAATATTGGAAACATTATGCTGGGCTTTGCTATTCTGATGAATGGTATGCAGATGATGAGTGGAGCAGTTTCTCCTCTTCGTGAAAGTCCTGTATTTATTGATATGCTGACAATGTTTTCCAACCCAATTGCAGGTATTCTGGTAGGTATTGCATTTACCGCAGTGCTTCAGAGTGCATCTGCAACAGTTGGTGTGCTGCAGGCTCTTTCCGTAACCGGAATCCTCACCTTTGCAAGTGCATTTCCAATTGTTCTTGGTATCGGTGTTGGTGCTGCATGTCCGGTACTGATCTCTGCAGTTGGAGCGAATAAGAACGGTAAGAGAACAGCTCTTGTATATTTGCTGAATGACTTATTCGGTCTGATCCTGTGGTCCATTGTATTCTATACCTTGAATGCGTTCATTCATTTTGGATTTTTGGATATGATCATGACTCCGGTATCCATCGCATTTTTGAACACCATTTTCCGTGTGGCTACCGTTGTGGTGCTTTTCCCGTTTATTTCCAAGCTGGAGAAACTGGTTTGCTATCTGGTTAAGGACAGCGCAGAGGAGCTGGAGGACGAGGCAGACTTCGATCTTCTGGAAGAGCGTCTGTTAAATTATCCTGCACTTGCAATCGGACAGTGTCATCGTGCTATGAATGGTATGGCCAAGAAGCTTCGTAAGAATGTAAACAGAGCTATGAACCTTCTGAATGATTATCAGCAGGATAAATATGACAAGGTACAGCGTAAGGAAGACCTGATCGACAAATATGAGAGCCGTCTTGGAGAGTATCTGATCCAGCTCACCAAACGTGAGATGAACACCGCCCAGACGCGCCAGACCTCCCTTTATCTGCACACTATCAATGAC